>CAZHGG010000033.1:0-16549 GCA_964531755.1 uncultured Polyangiaceae bacterium | reverse complement strand
AGCGCCGCGCTCATCGCCTCGGCCGAGGCGAAGCGCTCGGTCGGCCCCACGCGGGTCGCGCGGTCGATCGTGGCGCCGAACGCGGGGGGCAGCTCGGGGCGCCGGGCGGGCACCGAGGACCGCCGCGCCGGGTTGGTGCTCGACGCCACGACCTCGGCCAGCGAGTCGCCGGCCAGCGCGGGCGCGAGGGTGGCCGCCTCCTCGAGGACGAGGCCGAGCGCGAACAGATCGGTCGCCGGCCCGACCGCGCCGTACGTCGCGTTCCACTGCTCGGGCGCGGCGTAACGTGGTGTAAGTCCTACGTTTCCTGTGGTCTTTTGCCCCGGGTTGCCGCCCCGCGCGAGGCCGAAGTCCAGGATCTTCACCGCGACTCCCGCCGCGCCCTCCACGACCATCACGTTCGCGGGCTTGATGTCGCGGTGGACGACGCCGCGCGCGTGCGCGAACGCGAGCGCGTCGAGCAGGCCCGTCGCGAGCGCGAAGAGCTCCGTCGCGGTGAAGGGCCGACGCTCCGCCGCGCGGGCCTCGATCTCCGCGTCGAGGGTGCGCCCGTCGATGCGCTCGAGCACGACGTAGGGCACCGCGCCCTGCGGGGTGGCCACCTCGCCCACGTCGTACATCCGCACGATGCCCGGGTGGGAGAGGCCGAAGAGCACGCGGGCCTCGCGCAGGAACGACGCCACGTCGGCGCCGCCGTCGCTCGGCTTGAGGCACTTCACCGCCACGGGCTGGTCAAGCGCGAGCTGGCGCCCGGCGTAGACGACGCCGTAGCCCCCCTCGCCCAGCACCCCGTCCAGACGGTACTTCCCGTCCAGCACCTTACCTACGAGTTGAAACGCGTCCTGCACCCTGCCCCGCTTCAGGCTACCGAAAGGCGACGCCGAACGCCGCACAATCGCTCGTCGCAGGGAAAAACGAGGGGTTTGACGCTTTACGGGGGGGCGCCGCTGAACTACCGTTCCGCCCGCGATGACGTCCCCCGAGAACCCTCAGCCCCCCGCGCCCCCGCCGCCGCCCGCCTCGCCGAACCAGCGGATCCCCGTCTCGATCCAAGACGAGCTGCGAACGAGCTACCTCGACTACGCGATGAGCGTCATCGTGGGGCGCGCCATCCCCGACGTCCGGGACGGCCTGAAGCCCGTGCACCGGCGCATCCTCTACGCCGCGTACGAGGCCGGGCTCACGCCCACCTCCGCGTTCCGGAAGAGCGCCACCATCGTCGGCGACGTGCTCGGCAAGTACCACCCGCACGGCGACGCGAGCGTGTACGACGCGATGGTCCGCCTCGCCCAAGACTTCTCGATGCGCTACCCGCTCATCGACGGCCAGGGCAACTACGGCAGCGTCGACGGCGATCCGGCCGCCGCCTATCGCTACACCGAGGCCCGCCTCTCGCGCCTCGCGATCGAGCTGCTCACCGATCTCGACAAGGAGTGCGTCGACACGCAGCCGAACTTCGACGACCGCCTCGAGGAGCCGAAGGTGCTGCCGGCGCGCGTGCCGAACCTGCTCGTGAACGGCTCCGGCGGCATCGCGGTGGGCATGGCCACCAACATCCCGCCGCACAACCTCGGCGAGGTCATCGACGCCACGATCCACCTGATTCGCAACCCGGAGTGCTCGATCGACGACGTGATGCGCTTCGTCGCGGGCCCCGATTTCCCCACCGGGGCGCTCATTTACGGCCGGGCGGGCATCCTCGCCGCGCAGCGCACGGGCCGCGGAAACATCGTCATGCGCGCCCGCACGGTGGTCGAGAAGGCCGCCGGCCGCGGCGAGCGCGAGCAGATCGTCGTCACCGAGATCCCCTACCAGGTCAACAAGGCCAAGGTCGCCGCGCGCATCGGCGAGCTCGTGCGCGAGAAGAAGCTCGAGGGCATCAGCGAGGTGCGCGACGAGTCCGACCGCGACGGCATCCGCCTCGTGATCGAGCTGAAGAAGGACATCCTCCCGCAGGTCGTCATCAACCAGCTCTACCGCATGACCGACCTGCAGACCTCGTTCGGGGTCATCAACCTCGCCATCGTGCGCGGTCGACCCGCCGTGCTCGATCTCCGCGAGACCCTCGCGTGCTTCGTCGAGCACCGCCGCGACGTGGTCACGCGGCGCACGCGCTACGAGCTCCGTCAGGCCGAGGCCCACCGGGAAATCGTCGAGGGCCTCGGCATGGCCACGACCGAGGTCGACCTCGTCGTGCGCACCATCCGCCAGAGCCGCGACTCCGACGAGGCGCGCGCGGCCCTCATGGCGCTGCCGCTGAAGGGCCTCGAGGCGTTCGTCACGCGGGCCGGGCTCGCGCAAGCGGACATCGACGCCGCGAAGGCGCGCGGCGACTACTACCTCTCGGAGCGCCAGGCGAAGGCCATTCTGGAAATGCGCCTCGCGCGCCTCACCGGGCTCGAGCAAGAGAAGCTCGCGGCGGAGTACGGCGAGCTGTCGCGCGAGATCACGCGGCTCCGCGGCATCCTCGCGGACGAGGGCCTGCTCTTCAACGTCATCGTGATGGAGCTCGAGGAGATCCGCGCGAAGTTCGCCGACAAGCGCCGCACCGAGATCGTCGAGAACGCGGGCGAGATCAGCGACGAGGACCTCATCCAAGAAGAGGACATGGTCGTCACGATCTCGCACGCGGGCTACATCAAGCGCACGAGCCCGTCGGCGTACCGCGCGCAGAAGCGCGGCGGGCGCGGCAAGGTGGGCATGGAGGCCCGCGACGAGGACTGGGTGAACCAGCTCTTCGTGGCCTCGACGCACGCGTACGTCTTCTTCTTCAGCGACAAGGGCAAGGTCTACGTCAAAAAGGTGTACGAGATCCCGCTCGCGGCGCGCACGTCGAAGGGGCGCGCGATCGTGAACTTCGTCGGCATGGAGCCCGGCGAGAAGATCGCCGCCGTCGTGGAGGTGCCCTCCATCGAGGCGGGCCGCTTCGTGATGACCCTCACGCGCCGCGGCCAGATCAAGAAGACCGAGCTCACCGACTACCAGAACTTCCGCGAGAAGGGCATCATCGGGGTCAAGATCGAGGGCGACGATCAGCTCCTCTCGGCCGTGCTCACCGACGGCTCGCGCGAGGTCCTCATCGCCACGAAGCAGGGCCAGTCGATCCGCTTCCCCGAGGAGCAGGTGCGCGCGATGGGGCGCTCCACGATGGGCGTGAAGGCGATCGACGTGGCCGAGGACGACCAGGTCGTGGGCTTCACGGTGACCGACGACGCGCGCAAGGGCGTGCTCGCGGTGTGCGAGCGAGGCTTCGGAAAGCGTACGGATATCGAAGAGTTCCGCACGCAGAACCGCGGCGGCAAGGGCATCATCCTCATCGACGCGAGCGAGCGGAACGGCCCCGTCGTGGACGTGAAGCTCGTGTGCGACGAGGACGAGGTCATGTTCATCACCGACCGTGGCCAGATGCTCCGCACGCGCGTCGGCGAGATCCGCGAGACCGGCCGCAACGCGCAGGGCGTCAAGCTCATGTCGCTGGAAGAGGGCGAGCGCATCGTGGCCGTCGAGCGCCTCGCGGAGGCGACCGACGACAGCGGCGCCGACGGCAACAGCGAGGCGCCTCCGCCGAGCGACGGGGCGGAGGGCGCGGACCGCAACAGCGAGGCGCCGCCGAGCGACGTCACCGGGGGAGACCCGCCGCCCGACCTGAACTGAACGTTCCAGGGGCCATGAGGGCCACAGGCTAGGGGGAGCGTGAGGGGGAACGCCTCACACACGGCGCGCCGCGCCGCTCCGATCTCTCGAGACGGCAAGCGCAAGGGAACCATGGCAGCCCCAAGAGCATCGAAGAAGGTCGCAAAGAGGAAAGCCCCCGCGGGCCCCACGCCGGCGGAGGTCCTCCACGCCCTCCGCGAGGCGCACCCCGACGCGCACTGCGAGCTCGACCACGCGAGCCCGTTCCAGCTGCTCGTCGCCACGGTGCTCTCCGCGCAGACCACCGACGTGGCGGTCAACAAGGTCACCCCCGCCCTCTTCGCGGCCTACCCCGACGCGAAGGCGCTCGCGGCGGCGCCCCTGGCCGACGTCGAGCAGAAGCTCAGCACGATCGGCATGTTCCGGCAGAAGACCAAGAACGTGACGAGCCTCGCGCGCATGTTGTGCGAGCGGCACGACGGCGAGGTCCCTCGGAGCCTCGAGGCCCTCGTCGCCCTGCCGGGCGTGGGGCGAAAGACGGCGAACGTGGTGCTCGGGGTGGTGTGGGGCACGCCCGAGGGCGTCGTGGTGGACACGCACGTCCAGCGGCTCTCCCAGCGCCTCGGGTTTACCCAGGAGACCGAGCCCGAGAAGATCGAGCGGGCGCTGTGCGCCGTGCTCCCGCGGGAGCTGTGGGACGCGGCGAGCCACACGCTGATCTTCCATGGCCGGCGCGTGTGCTTCGCGCGCAGGTCCGCGTGCGGGACGTGCACCGTACGCGGGATGTGCCCAAGCGCCGCCGCGGCGGAAGAGGTGGGCCGCAAGCCCAAGCGGGTGCGGGGCGCCACGACGACGAAGAAGGGCGCCGCCACGCCCGGCTCCGCGAAGAAGACGAGCCCCGCGAAGGCGACCCCGGCGCGGGCCGCGAAGGGGCGCGGGCGGGCCTGACGCTCGGCGGGTCGCCTACTGGCTCGCCAGCTCGCGCTGCACGTCTTCGTAGGGTCCCGCCGGCACCACGCGCTCGCCGCGCTTGGCGACCCACGACTCGAGGGCGCGCTGCTTGTCGATGTAGCCCTTCACGACCCCGCGGTTCGTGACCACGAGCCACCCGTTCTTCAGGCGGTACTCGGCGCGCCCGTCGCCGCGGCCGACCTCGCGGAGCACCACGCCCTGGTAGCCGGTCTTCCCCGGCGTGGGCGGGACCTTCCCCTTCTGCTCTTCCAAATCCTCGAATCTCTTTCGAAACACGTGCGACTCGCCCCGGCTCAGGGTGAACGAGGGGTTGTCCTCGCCCCGCGAGAGGTCGAAGGTGACGCGGAGCTGGGGCTCGTGTTCGATGCCCGCGGGGCTCTCCGAGTCGGGGCAGCCCGTGAGGGTGCCGGCGAGGAGCGCGAGCGCGAGCGGGCCGGCGAGCCGGAGGGCGCCGCGGCGGCCGAGGAGCGAGGCGCGGGCGAGGAGCGAGGTGCGGAGCATTCTGGCGAGAGCCTGGCGCCACGACGGCCCGGAACCAAGCGAAAACGTCACGGCGCCGGCGCCTCCGCGCGGCGCCCGCGGAAGGCCTCGAGCAGGCGCTCGGTCTCGGTGTAGGGATCCGAGGTCTTGGCCGAGACGCGCGCGACCGCGGCGTCGAGCTCGTCGCGGAGCGTGCGGGTCGCCGCGTCGATGAGGGCCTCGCGCAGCGACTCGCGGACCTCCTCGGCGAGCCGCGCGGCCTTGCGCGCCTGCCCGGCCTCCGTCCCCTCGAGCCACGCGCGGTGGGCCGCGAGGTGCGCCGCGAGCTCGTCGATCCCCTCGCCTCGCAGCGAGACGCACCGCGCGATGGGCGGCGTCCAGGTGGCGCTCGCCCCGCCCTGCTCGTGCGCCGCGCCGCCGCCCTGCCCCGCCTGTGGGCCGAGCGCCTTGCCGTGCACCACGTGCCCGCGCGACTTGGACACCGCGGTCATCGTCTCCGAGCCGAGCGCGATCATGAGCTCGATGTCGCGCACGGTGGAGTCGACGCCGTCGCGATCGGCCTTGTTCACCGCGAACACGTCGGCCGACTCCATGATGCCGGCCTTGATCGCCTGCACCTCGTCGCCCATGCCCGGCGCCATGACCACGAGCGTGGTGTGGGCCGTGCGCGTGATCTCGATCTCGTCCTGCCCGACGCCCACGGTCTCGACGAGCACGACGTCCGCGCCCGACGCGTCGAGCACGCGCACCATGTCGCGCGCCGAACGCGAGAGGCCGCCCATGTGCCCGCGCGTCGCGACCGAGCGGATGAACACGCCGGCGTCGGTCGCGTGGCGGTTCATGCGGATGCGGTCGCCGAGGATCGCGCCGCCCGAATACGGGCTCGAGGGATCGACCGCGAGCACGGCCACGCGCTTGCCCTCCGCGCGGAAGCGCATGACGAGGCGATCTGTGAGGGTGCTCTTGCCCGCGCCAGGATTTCCTGTAATTCCAATGATATACGCGCGTCCGGTGTGCGGGAAGAGCGCCTTCAGCGCGGCCGAGTAGCCCGGGACCCGGTCGTCGACCGCGCGGAGCAGCCTCGCGACCGCGCGGGTCTCGTTTCGCAGCACGCCGTCGACCCACGCCAGCACAGCTTCTTGGGACATGGCGCTTCGCTACCGAGAAACGCGCCGGTTGACCAGGCTCGTTCGCGCCTCGGCCTCAGCCGCGGCGGCGGCGGCGCCCCGCGAGCGCGAGGCCGAGGAGCGAGAGGCCCACCACCGCGGCCGTCGTGCCGCCCGCAGGCCGCTCGGCGACGCCGCAGTTGACGCCGCCCCCCTCGAGGCTGCCGTCGTCGTTGCGCTCGTCCGCCGGCAGCGCGCCGGGCGGGGTGCCCGTGGGCGCCGGGCTCGTGCCCGTCCCCGTCCCTGTAGGCGCGGGCGGCGTCGGCTTGGTGTCGGTGGGGTCGAGGAAGTTCGGGATCCCGTCGCCATCCGTGTCGCCGCGGCCCTCGTTGGTGGCGCCGTCCTTCTTGCCGTCGCCATCGGCGTCGTCGTCGAGCCAGTTCTTCTTGCCGTCCCGGTCGACGTCGTCCGACTGCCGCGACGCCGTGGCGTCGGCGCGCTCGTCGGCGGTCTTGATGCCGTCGTTGTCGTCGTCGTCGTCGAGGTAGTCGGCCTTGCCGTCGCCGTCCGTGTCGACGGGCTTCGTGGGATCGGCGCCGAGCTCTGCGAGCGTCTTCACCGTGTCGTTGTCGTCGTCATCGTCGAGGTAGTCGGCCTTGCCGTCGCCGTCCGTGTCGCGGGGCTTCGTGGGGTCCGCGCCGAGCTCCACGCTGGTGAGCACGCCGTCGCCGTCGTCGTCCGTGTCGAGGGCGTCGATCTTGCCGTCGCCGTCCGTGTCGCGGGGCTTCGCGGGGTCAGGGCCGACCTCGACGCCGTCGCGGATCCCGTCGCCGTCCGTGTCGGGGTTGGTGGGGCTCGTGCCGATGACCGCCTCGAGGTCGTCGGGGAGGCCGTCGCCATCGGTGTCTTGGCCGATGACCGAGGGCGTGGGGGTGTCGGGCTGGTTGCCGGGGCCCATCGTGCCCCAGGTGGGCGCGAGCGTGAGCCCCGCGGCCACGGCGGCCTTGCCGCTCGACGTGATGACGCCCTTGTTCGAGATGATCGGGGGCGGCGCCGCGGCGATCTTCACGCGGAACCGCACGATGCTCTCTTCGTTGATCCCGAGGGTGCCACCGACCGTGGCGTTCGCGCCCGCGCCGAGGCGGACCACTACCGCGCCCGCGGCGGCGTCGAACTCGGCCTGGTCGTCGCCGACGGCGTCGGTCTTCGCGCCCGTGTTCGGACCCGAGACGATGGAGAGCGACCCGGCCTCGTAGGTCGTGCCGGTCGGGATGGGATCCCGAAGCTCCGTGCGGTCGGAGGGGTCGCTGCCGGTGTTCTTCACAGCGATCGAGTACTCGAGCACGTCGCCCGCGAGCGTGCTCCCGGTCGGATGCGTGAGGTTCTTCACGGTCTTGGGCGACGCCGTGAAGTCCGGCATGAGCGATGAGAGCGACGTCGCGAGCCCGGCGAGCGCGAAGGTGTCGTTCGCCGTCGCGAGGCGCGCGACCGCGGCGCTCTGCCCCGCGGTCATCTGCGCGGTGACGTCGATCACGTCGACGTCGATGCCGGACATCGAGCCGACGCCGCCGGTGAGCTGCGGGAGATCGCCGGGGACCGTGACCGCCACGCCGAGGCTCGTGCGCGAGCCGTTGAAGAAGTTGGCCACGGGGTTCAGCGGGTTCGAGAGCGCCGTGAGGCGCGCGGCCGTGGGTCCGAACGAGAAGCTGTCGCCGGTGTGGGCGTTGTCGCCCTCGAAGGTGAGCACGCCGAGCGTCGCGTCGAAGCCGGCGGTGGGCACCAGGAAGCCGCTGAGGGGCAGGTCGAGCTGGCCGTTGTCGATGATGTCCATGCCGTCGAACAGCGTGAGGTTTCGCACCGGATCCGTGTCGCGGTAGTAGAAGACCATCAGCGACCAGCCGCCGAAGCGCTCGTTGTCGTTCACGTTGGCCACGTCTTGGACCGAGATGCCCGTGACGCCGTAGGCGCCGGTGCCGTGCTGCTTCACGAGGGCCGTGACGTCCGCCGAGGCGCCGTACCACACCTTCCCGTTCACGACCCGCACGACGCTGCTGTCGGCCGTGACCGCCGCGCTGAAGGCGCCCGCGCCCACGCGATCGAGCGTGACGGTGCCGGACGGCACCGCGCCGGCCGGGAGCGACCCGGACCACGAGAGCCGCGCCAGCGTCACGGTCGCGCCCGCGGGCACCCCGACGCCCTTCGTGCTCCCGCTCGCGAGCACGGCCACGCTGCGGGCCATCGCCGGGGTGATGGCGAGCGACGCGTTGGTGGCGGCCGCCGCGCCGTCGGTGGTCCACCACACGTCCGGCGCCGAGTCACCGAGCCCGGTGTTGCCGCAGGCGCCGAGCGTGCCGACGAGCGGCGCGGGCGTCGCGTTGCCGCAGTCGTGCCCGAGCGTGTTGCCGATGATCGCGAAGTCACCGCGCTGTGTGACGGAGACGCGCTGGGTGGCCGCCGAGGCCGACGCGGCGAGCGTGACCGAGGCGGCGGAGGCGGCGGAGGCGGCGAGCAGCACGGAGGCAAGTCCAAGACGCTTCATGGGTAGGTAGGCTACCGCCGGTCTGACGCGGCGCAACGTCAATCCCGCGCGGGCGAGGCGGAACCCTGTTTGATTTCCGATGCATGCAGGCAGCAGCACGCGAGGGCTCGGGGACGCAGGCCGCTAGCGCGCGCGGAGGCGGCTGAGCGCCCACGCGGCCGCTTCTCTCACGCTGGGCGCCGCGGCGGGATCCGCCGACCGCGCCGCGAGGGCCGCACGGGCCGCCGGGTCGCCACGATTCCCCAGCGCGATCGCGGCGTTGCGCTGCAGACCCTCGAGGCCGGGGCGCCCGAGGGGGCTGCCCGACCGCAGCGCTTCGAAGCCCGCGGGGTCGAGCCCGAGCCAGCCCTCCAGCGTGGCCTCCTCGAGCCGCGCGTGAGGCCGGAACGGGTGCGCGTCTGCCGCCTCGGCCCGCCCCGCGTTGAACGGGCACACCTCCTGGCACACGTCGCAGCCGAACACCCGCTCCCCGACGCCCTCGCGCAGCGCGGGCTCGAAGGGGCCCTCGTGCTCGATCGTGAGGTACGCGACGCACCGCCGCGCGTCGAGCACGAAGGGCCGCACGAGCGCCTGGGTGGGGCACGCGTCGAGGCAGCGCGTGCACGCGCCGCAGCGGCCGGGGAGCGGGTCGTCGGGCGTGAGCGCCAGCGTCGTCACCACCTCCCCGAGGAGCACGTACGACCCGACGCCGGGCGCGATGAGGAGGCCGTTCTTGCCCACGAAGCCGAGGCCGGCCTGCGCCGCCCAGGCCCGCTCGAGGACGGGCGCGTCGTCCACGAGCGGGCGCGCGGCGACGCCTGGCGCGAGCGCGCGCACGAAGGCGGCGAGGCGCCGCAGCCGCTTGCGGAGGCCGTTGTGGTAGTCCTGGCCGCGCGCGTACCGTGCGACGCGCTGCGCCATCGGGCTGTCGTCGGGGTCGTCGGCGCGCTTGTAGCTCCGCGCGAGGCAGATCACCGACCGCGCGCCCTCGAGCACGCTCGGGCGATCGAGCCGCTCGCGCACCTCGGCGTCTGCGGCCAAGTACGCCATCGAGCCGTGGTAGCCCGCGGCGAGGAACGCCTCGTAGCGGGCGAAGTCGTCGGTGAGCGGCTGGTCGGCGCGCGCGACCCCGACCACGTCGAAGCGGAGGCGCCGCGCCTCGGCCTTTACGCTCTGCGTCAGCCGCGCGCGCTCGTCGCGCTCTGCGTGGGGATCGCTCAAAACAACACATCGAGGCTAGCCCGACCGCGGCGGCGTTGCTATTCGGAGAGACGCATGAAGAAGCTAGCCCTCGTCGCGATCGTCCTCGGCTCCGCGTTCATCGCGAGCGCCGGCTGCAGCTCCAACCCCGTCGTCGCCGCGGGCGACGGCGGCGCGACCGGCGCGTGCCTCGCCGACCTGCAGAAGAAGGACTTCTGCTCGTCGTGCACGGCACCGGCGAACGCGAACCCCACCTCGTGCAGGGCGCCGCGCACGGTGAACGCCTGCTGCACGTTCGTCGCGCCGCCTACGAAGGAGCTGACCCGCGGCACCGGCCTGGTGCGCTACTCGACGACCGATCCCACGCTGAACCTCGGGTGCCTCGACAACCCGGGCACGCTGGAGGCCTCCAAGACCGTCACGCTGAAGGGCTTCGTGCGCCTCTTCTCGAGCGGCAACGACTCGGCGGGCGTGAAGCTCGAGATCTTCAAGGAGGGGCCCAACGGCACGGTCGGCGAGCGCGTGGGCACCGCCACCGAGACCAAGAACACCGACGAGGTGCAGACGCCCAAGCCGACCTGGCTGAAGAAGTGCCCGGAGGGCGGCTGCTCGTTCCGCGCCTACACCTACGTAGGCGTGCCCACGGAGACGCCGCTCATCGTGAAGACGAGCGACGTCACGCCGAACGGCAGCCAGTGGAAGGAGCTCTACGACTACAACGTGATGTTCCGAAATCGCGACATCAACGGCGACACGATCGCGTACGACCCGGCGGCCGTCGCCGCCACCGACGTCAACACGGTCGCCGCGGCGGCGGGCGGCTTCATCCCCAAGCCGGACAAGGGCGTGCTGGCCGGCGAGATCCACGACTGCGGCGACATCCGCGTCGCGGGCGCCACGGTCGACACCGACGTCCCGCACGAGGCGGATGTCTTCTACTTCGGCGAGAACGAGGCCGATCCCCTGCCCGACCAGCAGCAGGCGCGCTCGGGCACGAGCAAGCTCGGGCTCTTTGGCGCGCTGAACTTCGCGACGGGCGTGCCCGTGCGCGTCACCGCGGTGGGCAAGGTCGGCGGCCAGACGCTGGTCCTCGGCACCCACGTGGTGCAGATGTTCCCGGGCGCCGTCACCGCGCTCAGCCTGCGCGGCCGACGCCCGTCGAAGTAGCCGCTCCGCGCTCGCGCCCAGCATGCCGTCGTCACCGGCGTCCACGCGTGACACCCTCCACGGGGGTCGCACGGTGTTGTGGCAGCCGGCGCGGGGCGTCGGCTACCGGGTCAACGTCGACGCGCTGCACCTCGCCGGTTTCGCGATCAGGCCGCGCCCCGCGACCCACGCCGTCGACCTCGGCGCGGGCGTGGGCGCGGTGGGCCTCACACTCCTCGCGAGCGGCTCCGCTGAGCGCATCACGTTCGTCGAGCGCGACGCCGCCCTCGGGGAGCTCTGCGCGCGCAACCTCGAAGAGAACGGGTACTCGGCTCGCGCCGAGGTGCTCTGCGCCGACGTCGCGACCGACGGCGCGTTCACGCCCGGGGTCGCCGACCTCGTCGTCGCCAACCCGCCCTACCTCACGCCGGGCAAGGGGCGCCCGCCGGCGGCGCAGGTGCGCGACGCGCGCTCGGGGGCGCTCGAGCCCTTCCTCGTCCGAGCCCGCTCGCTGCTCGGCCGACGAGGGCGCGCGTGTTTCGTGTATCCTGCACGCGAGCTCCCCGCGCTCCTCGTGGCGGCCCGCGCCGCGGGGCTCGAGGCGAAGCGATTGCGCTTCGTGCACGCCGGGCAGGCCGTCGCGGCGCGCGTGGTGTTGGTCGAGCTGCTCCCCGGAAAGCCCGGCGGCCTGCTCGTCGAGGCGCCGCTCGTCGAGGGCTAGGGCGAGGCGTAGAGTGCGCCCATGGGCTTCCTCTCGTGGGCGCTGTTCGGCCTCCTCGCCGGGCTCCTCGCCAAGTTCATCATGCCGGGTCGCGACGGCGGCGGCCTCATCGCCACCACCCTGCTCGGGATCCTCGGCGCCGTCCTCGGGGGCTTCGCGGGCACGCGCCTCGGCTGGGGCAGCGTGACCGGCTTCGACCTCCACAGCTTCGGCCTGGCGGTCGGCGGTGGGCTCGTGGTCCTCATCGTGCACCGGCTCCTCCGCTGAGCGCGCGGGCGCGTCCTCAGCCGCCGAGCAGCCGGTCGAGCGTGATGGCGCACGCGGCGCGCACGCTGAGGTGGTTGTACGCGTCCCCCACGCCCACGCCCGGGGCGCGGTCGATGGGCGGCAAGAGCGCGTCGACGCCTTCGAGCACCTCCGGGGTGAGCCCCCACCCGGTGCCGAAGAGGACGATCACCGGCTTGCCCGGCGTCCGTAGGCGCGCGCGCGCGTCGGCGAAGGCGAGCGGAGGCCGCGTGGAGCGGGCCGCGGTGGCCCACAGCTCCACCTCGCCTCGGCCGCCGAGCGACGTCACCATCGCCTCGAGGCTCGGCACGACGCGGAGGAGCGCGAGGGCCACCTTTCGCGTCGGGATCCGCTCGGCGCTCGAGCCGGTCGTCCAGTGTTCTTGGATGCGGCCCACCAGCGTGCGCTGCGCCTCCACGGGGTGAACGACGAAGTACGACGTGCAGCCGAAGGTGCGCGCGCTCCGCGCGAGGTCGTGCACGTCGAGGTTGGTCACAGTGGTGGTGACCTCGGCCCGCTTCCCGTCGAGCACAGGATGGTGCACGAGCGCGATGGAGACGGCGCGCATCTCAGCGCTCCTCGCCCGGGTCGGGCGCCTCTCGACGCGCGAGCAGATCGGGGCGGCGCGCCCGCGTGCGCGCGAGGCGCTCTGCGTCGCGATATGCTTTGATTTTGCTATGATTTCCACCGGCGAGCACGTCGGGCACGCGGGCGCCTCGGAACTCGAGCGGGCGCGTGTACTGCGGGTACTCGAGCAGGCCCTGCTCGCCGTGTGACTCGTCCACCACGGAGTCGGCGTTGCCCAACACGCCCGGCAGGAGGCGCACCGTCGCCTCGATGATCGCCATCGCCGCGACCTCGCCGCCGGTCATCACGAAGTCGCCGAGCGAGATCTCCTCGTCGACGTGCAGCCGCACGCGCTCGTCGAACCCCTCGTAGCGCCCGCAGACGAGGGCGAGCGCCGGCAGCGTGGCGAGGCGGCGTGCGTGCGCTTGCGTGAACGGCGCGCCCTGGGGAGTGAGCAGCACCCGGTGCGCGCGGCCGTGACCCTCCGGGGCCGCGGGCGCGTCGGCGTCGAGGGACTCGAGGCACGCGACGAGCACGTCGACGCGCATGACCATCCCGCAGCCGCCGCCGTACGGCGTGTCGTCGACGCTCCGGTGGCGGCCGAGCCCGAACTCGCGCGGCGACCGCAGGCGGAGCGCGAGGGCGCCCTGCTCGACCGCCCGACCCACGAACGAGGTGGTCGCGAAGGCTGAGAACAGCTCGGGGAAGAGCGTGACGACGTCGACCCTCACGCCGCCCTCACGGGCCGTCGTCGGGCTCGGCGCTCGCCGCGCTCGCCTCAGGGGCGCGCGGCGCGAGCCGCTCGATGCCCTCGATGGAGCGCAACACGAAGCGGCCGGCGGGGACGTCCGCTCGCGCGACGTACGCGGCGACCAGCGGGATCTCCCAGTCGGGGCCGCCGTCGTCGGCGCGCACCACGAGGACGTCGACGCTGGGGTAGCTCATGAGCTCGCGCACGTGCCCTAGGCGCTGCGCCCCGGCGCCGGTCGCGTCGGCCCCGTCCGTGGCGCCCTCGACGAGGACCACCTCGGCGCCGAGCGCGTCGCAGGTGTAGAACTCGCCGTCGTCGAGCGGGGGGAACGCCTCGCGCCGCACGCACACGAGCGCGCCGCGCAGATCGTCGGCGCGGTCGCGGTCGTCTACCGAGTGGAGCTTCATGAGGATCGCCTGGTCCGCGCGCCGCGCGCCGTCGACGCTGACCTCGTGCTCCTCGCCGTCCGTCAGGCGCACCAGGACCTCGTCCTGCTCGAGCAAGACGTCGCTGTCCTTGTTGAACAGGCGCAGCCGCAGCTCGCCGCGGACACCGTGCGCGCGCGCGACCTCCGCGAGCGGCACCCACGCGTCGGGGCGGATCATCAGTCGACGATGTCGAGGTGGGCGCGCCGACCGAGCTTGGTGGAGACCGCGGACAACAGCGTGCGCATCGACTGGGCCGTGCGCCCCTCCTTGCCGATGACCTTGCCCACGTCCTCGCGCGCGACGCGCAGCTCGATGAGGGTGTTGTTCTCGCCGGCGATCTCGTTGACCACGACCTTGTCGGGCTGGTCGACGAGCTCCACGGCGATGGACCGGATGAGCTCTTTCAGGGGCACGGCTGCGCCTACTTGGCCGCCGCGAGGGCCTTCTTCGCGGAGGCCTTGATGAGGTGGGCCACCGTGTCCGACGCCTGGGCGCCCGTGCCCTGCCAGTACGCGAGGCGGGCCGCATCGATCGTGAACGAGCCCTCACGGAGCGGGTCGAAGGTGCCGATGTTCTCGAGGAACCGGCCGCCACGCGGGCTGCGTTGGTCGGTGACGACGATGCGGTAGAAGGGCTTCTTCTTGGCGCCAGCGCGCGCGAGACGGATGTGAACGGCCATGGGAGAGAACCTTACAAAGTCACGTAAATACGAGGAGTTGCAGCTGCGACGTGCTCGGGCTGCCGCCACGGGGAATGAGGCACGGCAGGGTACGAGGGCACCTCACACCCGTCAAGGTGAAAGCGCCGCGACACCGTATTTCAGCCGTTCACCGACAGCACCCGGGTGAGCCGCTGGAGCATGCCGAAGTGGCGCAGGGCCCCGAAGATGCGGAAGCTGCGCGCGCGGAAGGCGGACGCCACCTGGCGGACGACCTCCCGGTCCTGGTCGCTGGCGGGGATGGGCAGGCCGAAGGCGCCCACAGGCATGTTGGAGAGCGCCATCACGACGTCGCTCGTCGCGCGGATGGTCACGTCGGGCGATCCGACGATGCCGTCGAGCACGCACAGGTGGCCAAAGGCGAAGCGGAGTGTGAGCGCCACGTCGGCGTCGTCCGCCACGATCGCGAACTTGCCCCGGAGCGCATAGAAATCGGGGAGCTTGTGCGGGTTCTGCGCGAGGTTCTGGCGCATGAGCTCCGCCAGCATGGTCGCGAGCCCGTTGTCTTCGGCGCCCGGGCCGAGCTCGATCGAGACCGTCATGGCCCCCGATTACGCGCCCCTCCCGGGGGCCGTCAACAGCTGTTCGACCGCGCGGGCGTCGCGCCGCGCTACTCGATCGTCAGGGTCTCGACGGGCCCGAGCTTCAGCGGCTCGAGCGCCTTCAACACCGCCGCTTTCGGCCCGACGACGAGCACGGCCCCGCGCGCGGGGTCGAGCCATCGGCGCGTGGTGGCGGCGAGCTCGGCGCGGGTGGCGCCGTCCCGGCGCGGCGCCGTCCGAGCGTCGTGATCGGGGGGCAAGCCCACGCCTGCAAGGCGAGCCAGCCGTGCGGACGCGGCCGACGCGCCCTCGAACGCCTCGACGAGGTCGGCCCGCGCGACGAGCCGGGTCTTCTCGGTCTCGGCGGGCGTGGGGCCGTCGTGCGCGTAGGCCGCCACGTCGGCCATCAGCGCCGAGACCGCCTCCTGGGTCTTGTCGGTCTGCACGGCGGCGTGCGCGACGAACACGCCGGCGCCCCGGCTGAACGAGAGGCGCGCGCTCGCCCCGTAGGTGAGGCCGCGCTCCTCGCGGAGGTCTTGGTTGAGGCGCGAGGTGAACGACCCTCCGAGCGCGATGTTGGCGCGAGACAAGAGCGGCGCCTCGAGGTGGTCTGCCGGGACCGACGGCAGGAGCAGGGACACCACGCTCTGCGGGGCGCCGGGGCGATCGACCACGACGACGCGCCGGCGCCCCTCCACCGGCGCGGGGGGCGCCTCGCGCGCGAGCGGGCCGCGCCCGCGAGCGAACCGGGCGAGCTCGGGCTCGAGCTCTGCGAGGTCGGCGTCGGTCACGTCGCCCACGACCACGAGCGTCGCGGCGTCCGCGCGGAACGCCCTCGCGTGCTCGGCCGCGACGTCGCGGGCCGTGATGGCCGCGGCGCCCCGCAGCGTGCCCTCCGGCGGGTGCCCGTACGGGTGATCGAGACCGTAGTGGAGCGCGAGACCCGCGACCCGCGCGACGTCCTCGGGCTCGGCGCGGCGCGCCTTGAGCTCGTTCTGCCAGAGCGCGTGCACGCGCGCGAAATCCGCGGGAAGCAGCCTGGGGTTGGCGAACACGTCGACGTACGCCGGCCAGACCGCGCGGAGGTTCCGCTTGAGCACGGTGAGCTGCGCGAACGAGTAGTCGGCGGTCACGCCCGTGCTCACCTCCGCGCCAAGCGACTCGAAGTGGCGCGCGAGCTCCAGCGCCCCTCGACGGCCCGCGCCCTCGTCGAGCATGTTGGCGGTGATCGCGGCGAGCCCGTGCTTGCCGCGGGGATCGTGGGCCGAGCCGCCGGGTACGACGAGGGTCATGGAAACGAGCGGGACCGTGTGGCGCTCGAGCACCCACAGCGTGAGGCCGCTCGCGAGGGTGCGGACGCGGGGCGTCTCTGGGACGTACGGCGGCGGCGTGGCGGGCTCGGGCTTCGGTCCGAGCGGATCGGGCGGGGCGACCGGCGGGGTCGGGGCCGCAGCGGGCGGCGGCGTCACGGAGGGCGCGCTC
>CAZHGG010000032.1:0-16731 GCA_964531755.1 uncultured Polyangiaceae bacterium | reverse complement strand
CGGCCGCCGTGGAGCGCGACGAGCGCGGCAGCCCGGCGCGAGGCGCGCGCCTCGAGCCGCGCGGCGAACAGGCCGACGATGGGGCCGCACATCCCCACGCAGTGGGTGCCGCCGAACAGGCCGAGGAGGGCGAGCGCGAGGAGGGTCCCGGTGGTCATCGCGCGTTGGGCCCCAGAAACTGCGCCTCGAGGTCGATGACCTCCGCCTCGCCGGCGCGGCGCACGTGGAAGCGCACCGGCCGCGGCGCCCCACGGGGACCGGTCACGAAGAGCGGCACCCGCCGGGACTCAAAGGGCGCGAGATCGACCGACGGGGCCGCGAACGTGAGCGTGAGGCTCGTCGGCCCGGGCGGCTCGGCGGGCGTGAAATCGAAGTGCGCGGGCGTGTCGGACTTGTTCACGAGGTGCACCTCGAGGGTGTTGCGCACCTCGTCGCCGACGAGCTCGTACGGGGGCCCCGCGAGCCGGAGGACGTTCGCGGCGTAGGTCGTCCGCTGCCGAATGGTGAAGAACGCGACGAGGGCGCCGACGAGCACCAGCGCGGCGTACAGCGCCATGCGAGGGCGCAGCAGCCGCGTCTTCTGGCCCTCGAAGCCGTTCTCGGAGTCGTACCGGATGAGGCCCTTCGGGCGACCGAGCCGGGTCATCACGTCGTCGCACGCGTCGACGCACGCGGCGCAGGCGACGCAGTCGACCTGGAGCCCCTCGCGGATGTCGATCCCCGTGGGACACACGACCACGCAGCGATCGCACGACACGCAGTCGCCGGCGCCCTCCGCCTTGGCCTTGCCTCGCGCGCGGGGCTCGCCCCGCTTCGTGTCGTAGCCCACGATGAGCGTGTCGCGATCGAACAGCACCGACTGCATGCGGCCGTAGGGGCAAATCACGAGGCAGGTCTGCTCGCGGAAGCGGGCGAAGTTGCCATAGAAGATGGCGGTCATCACGGTCGCCCACACGAAGGGCGACAGGTGGTCCATGGGCCCCGCGCGCATCATCGTGACGAGCCCGTCCCAGGAGACGAAATACAGCACGAAGACGTGCGCGAGCACCGAGGAGATCGCGACGAACACGCCCTGCAGGGCGACGCGCCGCCACCACGCCGGCTCGCGCTTGTTGCGCTCGCCGCGCGAGCCCAGGATGAGGCGCTCCACGGGCCGATACACCCCCTCCAGGAACACGGTCTGAGGGCAGGTGTAGCCACACCAGACGCGCCCGAGGAGGCCCGTGAGCACGACGATCGTGACGGCGAGGCCGGTCAACGCGAAGAACGCCAGGTACGTGTCCTGCGCGCCGAGCGCGAGCCCGAGGATGTGGAAGCGCCTCGAGGGGACGTCGAGCCATATGCCCGGGGCGCCCCGGATCTTGACAAACGGGAGGGCCAGGAGCACGAGCACGAGGAAGGCGAAGAGCCAACGCCGGGCTCGGGTGAACCTCCCCTGCACGTCGGCGGTGACGATGCGGAGGTGGCGCCCGTCCGAGAGGAGCGACGAGCGACGAGCTTTCGGGGGCTTCACGGGTCTGGCGTGCCCTGCGGGGGCTTGCCGGGCAGGTTCTTCCCGCGGAGCGTGAGCACGTACGCCGTGACGGCCAGCGTCTTGTCGGGGCCGAGGGTCGGGAGCCACGCCTGCATGCCCTTGTCGGGCACGCCCTCGGTGATGGTCTTGTAGATGTTCGCGTTCGACCCGCCGTGCAGCCACGCGCTGTCGGTCAGGTTCGGCCCGATGAGCCCGCTGCCGTCGGGCTTGTGGCACGGCGCGCACATCGCGTTGAAGGTGGCCTGCCCCTTCTCGAGGGTCACGGGATCCTTCGCCAAGGTGTCGAGCGCCTCCGGGCCGACGGCCCCCTTCGCGCGGAGCCTCTCGGCCTGCGCCGCGGCGATCTGCGCGGCCTCCTTCTCGTACTCCTCGCGGCCCACGGGGGCGAAGTGGAACGTGTGGAACACGAACCAGTAGACCCCAGCGGCCAGCACCGTCACGAGGAAGATGCCCTGCCACCACCGCGGAGGCGCCACGTTCGCCTCCTGGATACCGTCGTAGTCGTGCTGGAGCGGCCCCTCCCACCAGGGCGTCTCGGCGGCGGACTCGGCTCTAGAAGACGGGGACTTCTCTTGCTCAGACATCGGACTCGTCCTTCTCGAGGGGGAGGGTAGACACGGCGTCGAACGCGCCGCGCTTCGGCAGGGCCGCGCGCAGGACGACGAGGCAGAAGATGGTGAAGAACAGGGCGAGGCCGAAGAGGGGGAGCGCGAGCAGCGGGCTCTGCGCGACGAACGCGAGGGCTTGACTCTTCATGGCGACACCTCGCCTGCGGCTCGGGGCCGCCAAAGACCAGCGTTCGCCCCGGCGGGGCTCACTTGGAGGTTCATGGCTTGTCCGACTTCTCGGCCACGGGCGCCGTGCGAGGGGGGTTCTTCCCGAGCCGCTGGAGATAGGCGATGATCGCGACGAGCTCGGTGTCGGGCTCGGTCTTCGTGCCCAGGGTGGCGAGCTCGGCCGTGATGGTGCGCGCCTGCGCCTTCGCGCTCTCCTCGGCCTTCAGGATGTCGTCGCTCCGATAGGGCACGCCGACCTGCGCGAGCGCCCGGAGCTTGACGGGGGTCTTCGAGTAGTCGAGCGCGCTCGCCTCGAGGTGCTTGTAGGGCGGCATGTTCGACCCCGTGGTGATCGCCCTCGGGTCGATCATGTGCTGGTAGTGCCACGCGTGGGAGTACTTCCCGCCCACGCGGGCCAGGTCGGGGCCGGTGCGCTTCGACCCCCACTGGAACGGGTGGTCGTATTGGGAGTCGGTCATGTCCGACGGCGCGCCGTAGCGCTGCGCCTCGTGCGTGAGCGCGCGGATCATCTGGGAGTGGCACGTGTAGCAGCCCTCGCGCAGGTACACGTCGCGCCCCTCCACCTCGAGCGCGGTGTACGGCGCCGCGTTGGCGGAGGCCGCCGCGCCGGCGGGCTTTACGAGGAGCGAGGGGATGATCTCGGCGACGCCGCCGATGATCACCGACACGGCGGCGAGCGCCGAGAAGAGCAGCGACCGACCCTCGAGGATGCGGTGCCACGAGGGCTCGCCCCGCGCCTTGGCCGACTGGACGGCGAACGCCCCGAGGATCGTGACCGCGATGGCCACGCACGCGAAGAGGATGCCCGCGAAGCCGTTGGCCACGAGGGTGAGCATGATCATCGTCACGGCGAGCACCGTGTAGATGACCGGCGGGGCGGTGATCATCTTGACCCAGCCGAGCTCGGGCGCGCCCTCTTCGAGGCGGACCACGGTGACGGTGGTGGTGACGGCCTTGCCCGACCGCGCGGTGACCGCGAGGTTGTAGGCCATGAGGATGAACCCGACGAGGTAGAGCGAGCCGCCCACGACGCGCATCCAGTACATCGGCTTGACGGCGATGAGGGTCTCGATGAAGGTCGGATAGACGAGCGAGCCGTCGGCGGCCACCGCGCGGAGCATGAGCCCCTGGGTGATGCCCGCGACCCACATCGACACGACATAGAGCACGATGCCGATGGTGCCGAGGTAGAAGTGGAGGTTGGCGAGGCGCGTGGAGTGGAGCTTGGTGCCGTAGAGCCGCGGCACCATGTAGTAGAACATGCCCGCCGCGAGGAAGCCGTTCCAGCCGAGCGCGCCGTTGTGGACGTGGGCGATGATCCAGTCGGTGTAGTGCCCGAGGGCGCTGACGGCGCGGATCGAGAGGAGCGGCCCCTCGAACGTGGCCATTCCGTACGCGGTGAGCCCGGCGACGAAGAACTTGAGCACCGGGTCGTCACGCAGGCGCTCCCACCGCGCGCGAATGGTGAAGAGGCCGTTCACCATACCGCCCCAGCTCGGGGCCCAGAGCATGACGCTGAACACGACGCCGAGGGTCTGCGCCCAGTCCGGCAGCGCGGTGTTGAGAAGGTGGTGCGGCCCCGCCCAGATGTAGAGGAAGATGAGCGACCAGAAGTGAACGATCGAGAGCCGATAGGAGAACACCGGTCGGTCGACCGCCTTCGGCACGTAGTAGTACATGATGCCGAGCACCGGGGTCGTCAGGAAGAACGCCACCGCGTTGTGCCCGTACCACCACTGCACGAGCGCGTCCTGGGCGCCGCCAAAGATGGAGTAGCTCTTCATCGCCATGACCGGGATGGCCAGGCTGTTCACCAGGTGCAGCATCGCGACCGTGATGATGGTCGCGATGTAGAACCAGATGGCCACGTAGAGGTGCTTCTCGTTGCGCTTGGCCAGCGTCCAGAAGAAGTTCACCGCGAAGACCACCCACACCACCGTGATGGCGAGGTCGATGGGCCACTCGAGCTCGGCGTACTCTTTCCCCTGGGTGAAGCCCAGGGGGAGCGACAGGGCCGCCGAGACGATGATGCCCTGCCAGCCCCAGAAGTGGAACTTCCCGAGAGCGTCCGACGCCATGCGAGTCTTCAGGAGTCGCTGCGTGGAGTGGTAGATCCCAGCGAACACCATGTTGCCCACGAAGGCGAAGATGACCGCGTTCGTGTGGAGAGGCCGGAGCCTTCCATAGCCGAGGAACGGGTGCACGTTGGCCGGCCACCAGGCCAGCTGGAGCGCCACGATGACGCCGACCAGCATGCCTACGATCCCCCACAGAACGGACGCGGCGACGAACTGCCTCGGCAGATCGTCGTCGTAGGTCACCTTCACCTCAGAGGTCTCTGTCGCTTCACTCATGAGCGTCCTCGGTTTCTTCCTTCTCTATCGGCAGCAGCGCAAGGCGGTCGGACTCCTCGAAATCGCGCTGCTTCCACGAGAAGAGGAAGAGCGCTATCGAGCCCACGACCAACATCAGACTCACGAACACCTGTAGAATTACGACGTCCATACCTTGGCCCCCGCCGAGAGCTCTCTCATCGTGAGCGCGATGAGCCCCACGGAAGAGAGGGGCATGACCACGGCGCAGAGGAGGGGCGACATGTGCCCCGACGCGGCGAGGCCCACGGTCAACACGTTGTAAGCAATCGCCACGCCGATGTTCCTGCGCACGACCCCGCGCAGGCGCCTCGCCACGCGGAGGGCGCGCCGCACGCCCTCGAAGCCCGCGCCGGTGAAGAAGAAGTCGGCGCGCGTCGCGACGAAGGGGCGGTCGACCGCGGGCGTGCCGGAGCACAGGGCGACCTCAAGCGCGAGGGCGTCGTTGACGCCGTCGCCGATCATGAGCGTGTGCGAGGCGTCGTGCGCCTCGAGCCACGCGCGCTTGGCCCGCGGATCGGCGCCAGCGACGACCCGCCCGGCGGGGATGTCGAAGCAGGCGGCTACCGCGACGGCGCGATCTTCGCGGTCGCCGGTGAGCACGAAGGCCTCGTAGCCGTCGGCGACCAGGGCGGACACGTCGCGCTCGGCCCCGGCGCGGAGGACCTCCTCGGTCTCGAAGGAGGCCCGCACGACGCCGCCCTCGACGAAGACGACGTCGCCGGGGTCTTGAGGGGCGCCCGAGGTGGACGCGCGCGGGGGCGCCCCCAGATAGGCGGCGGCGGAGCGGACGCCGCGGCCGGGCTCTTCGGTGGTGACGAACGCGTCGTCGAGCGTGACACCCTCGCCAGCGAGCGCGGCGCAGATGGCCTCCGCCTTCGGGTGGGAGCTGCGCGCCGCGAGGTTGTAGAGCACGCGGCGTCGCTCGGGCGAGAGCTCCTTGAGGGGGGCGGCGTCGCGGAGCACGAGGCGGCCGGTGGTGAGCGTGCCGGTCTTGTCGAACACGACGCGGCGGACGTCCATCGCCCGGTCGAGGAATCCGTCGGCGCGGACGAACAGGCCCGCGCGCCGGAGGCCCGCGTGGGCTAGCTCGTAGGCGAAGGGCGTGGCGATCCCGATCGCGCACGGGCACGTGACGATGAGCAGGCCGCTCGCGATCTCGAAGGCCCGCCATGGGCCGGCGTGCAGCGCCCAAAACGCGAACGTGCCGGCGGCCAGCGCCAGCACGATGACGACGTACGCGCGCGAGAACCGCTGCCAGAAGTCGACCTGGGCGCGACCCTCGGGCACGGCGCGGAGGAGATCGCGGAGGCCCGACTCCTCGAAGTCTTGCTCGACGCGCACGCGCGCGGCCTCGGCCTGCCGGAGGAACGCGCCGGCCGGCACGCGCTCGGTCTCGCCGAAGCGCGCGGGCTCGGGCTCGCCGGTGATCCAGTCGAGGGAGAAGCACGCGGCGCCGCCGAGCGGGCTCGCGAGGGCGGGCACGAGGTCGCCGGGCGCGAGGAGCAGGACGTCGCCGCGGCGGAGCTCGCGGCCTCGCACGATCTCGACGCGGCCCTCGCGCACGCGGCGGGCGAGCAGGCCGTCCGCGCCGTCGCTCTCGAGGAGGTAGGCGCGGTTCTGGCGCAGCACGCGCTCCTGCAGGAAGCGCCCGACGAGCATGAGCGCGATGAACACGTTCAGCGTGTCGAAGTACGTCTGGGCGCCCGAGCGGGCGAAGAAGCCGTGCGCGGAGGCGGCGTACGCGAGCCCGATCCCTAGGGCGATGGGGAGATCGAGGTGGAAGGCGCGCCGACGAAGGGTGGCCCAGGCCGACCGAAAGAACACGGCCCCGCCGACGACGACGCTCACCGTAGAGAGGGCGAAGTCGAGGGTATGGAAGAGGCGATAGAGCGGCCCCTCCCGGAGGCCCGCGTACGTCGAGATGGCGAAGATCATCGTGTTCATCGCGATGGCGATGCACACGCCCATGCGCCAGACGAGGTCGTCGGGCGGGCTCTCGGCGCCCCGCTTGGCGGACGAGAAGCGGTAGCCGAAGCGGCTCAGCCCATCGACGAAGGCCTCGAGGGGGAACGAGGGCGCGACGACGAGCTCACACCGCCCGGTCGAAGGCGTCGCCCGCACGTGGCCGGCGGTGGCGTGGCGGCGAAAGAGCTCCTGGAAGATCCACACGCACGCGGAGCAGTGCATGCCCTGCACGTCGAGCGTCACCTTCGTGAGCCCGCGCGCGTCGCGGAGGGCGCAGGCCTCGGCCTCGAGCCACAGGCGGTCCGGCCGCGCGGCGTCCTCGGTCATCGGGTTTCCGGTGCCGAGCTCGTAGTAGCGAAGCAACCCCTCGGCGCGGAGGAGATCGTGCACCGCCTCGCAGCCCGAGCAGCAGAACACGTTCGCTCCGCTCGGCAGTCCGCAATGCGCACAGGCCCCCGCCCGCCTGTCGGTCACAGGTATGGGTAGCGCGGCCATGGGTGGCTCGCGCTCAGAGCTTCTGGCGCAGAGGCGCGACCGGCAGGACGCTGGGGTGGTGCGACGCGTGCTTCGAATGCTGCTGGCACCACTCGACCTTGCCTTGGCTGGCCGCGCGGACCTCGGCGCAGCGCTCGCACGCCGGCTCGATGTGCGGCGCGGTGTCCGACTCCTTCGGGCGCACGACGACGACCGAGCACGGCGCGAGCCTCACCGTGCGCTCCGCGATCGAGCCGAAGAACGCGCGGGCGAGGCCCGTACGGCCGTGCGTGCCGACGAACACGAAGTCGGCGTCTGACGTCCGCGCGACCTCCGCGAGGATGGTCGCGGGCTCCCCGACGTTGACGTGGGTCACGAGGGTGACCCCGACGGGCAGCGTCTGGCGCTCGACGGTCTCGCGCAGCGCCTCCGCCTGGTAGTCGAGCCGGGCGAGCTGCGCGTTCGCCGCGCCTTGGTCCTCGTCGACGCCGGGCATGAGCGCCAACGCGCGCACGACGTGAACGGTCGCCGGCGCCACGGTCGCCGCGTGGGCGATGGCGGCCTCGAGGGCGCGGCCCGCGAGCTCCGACGTGTCATAGCCCACGACGATGTTGTGCTTCGAGGTCATGGCCAGGCCCGAGCAAGCCGCATGCCACGAGCCGATACCCGAAATGGGGCGCGAAAAGGCCCTCTCGACGCCCGCGGGCGCGGGGCCCTGCAGCGCTTGCCGACGCCGCGCAAACCCTGCGTGCGAGGCCCGCGGGCGGCGCGCGGTTCGCGCGCGACGCGGGGCGCCAGACTTGCTACTGGGGTCGCCGACAGATCGCGGCGGAGGACGCCGCGCGCGAGGTCCCGCCTTGTCCATTCAGCTTCAGTTCTTCGGCGCCGCGGGCACGGTCACGGGCTCCCGGCACGTCGTCTCGACCACCCAGAGCTCGATCCTGCTCGACTGCGGGCTCGTCCAGGGGCGTCGCCTCGACTCGTTCGCGGCGAACCGCGCGCTCGGGTTCGACCCGCGCGCGATCGACGCCGTCGTGCTCTCGCACGCGCACATCGACCACTCGGGCGCGCTGCCCATGCTGGTCAAGCTCGGGTACGACGGCGCGATCTACTCGACGGCGGCGACGCGCGATCTCTGCTCGGTCATGCTCCAGGACGCGGCCCGCATCCAGCGGGCGGACGCCGACTTCATCGGCCGGCTCATCGATCGCGGGGCGGACGATCTCCGGAGGGTCGAGCCGCTCTACAGTGAAGAGGACGTCATCGCTGCGCTCGACCGCTTCACGGGGTGCGAGTACCACCGCCACGCGCAGATCACGCCCGACGCCCGGCTCTCCTTCCTCGATGCGGGCCACGTGCTCGGGAGCGCGATCTCGGTGCTCGACCTCGACGACGAGGGGCAGCGCGCGCGGGTGGTCTTCACGGGTGACCTGGGGCGCGCGAACATGCCGATCCTGCGCGATCCGGAGGTGCCCAGCGGCGCGAACGTGCTCATCATGGAGAGCACCTACGGCACCAAGGTGCACGCGCCGCTCGCCGCGATGGACGACGAGCTCGCGGCCATCCTCACGCGCACGGCGAAGCGCGGCGGCAAGGTCGTCATCCCCACCTTCGCGCTCGAGCGCGCGCAAGAGATCGTCATGGCGATCGCGCGGCTCCGCGCGAAGCGGGCCGTGCCGCTCGTGCCCGTGTACGTCGACTCGCCGCTCACGGTGAAGATCACCGACATCTTTCGCATGCACCCGGAGTGCCTCGACGCAGAGGCGCGCGCGTCGATCCGAGGCCGCGCGAGCCCGTTCGACTTCGACGATCTCCACTACGTGTCCGAGCCCGAGGACTCGAAGGCGATCGACGCCTCTCCCGACCCCTGCGTCATCCTCTCGGCGAGCGGCATGTGCGAGGGGGGCCGCGTGCTCCACCACCTGCGCGCGACGATGGAGCACGACGAGAACGCGATCGTCATCGTGGGATTTCAAGCGCAGCACACGCTCGGCCGCCGGCTCGTCGAGCGCCGCTCCAAGGTGCGCATCTTCGGGATCGAGCGCCCCGTCCGCGCGAGCGTCCACGTGCTGAACGGCTTCAGCGCCCACGCTGGACGCGACGAGCTGCTCTCCTTCGCCGAGGCGGTGCGAGCGCGCGGCCCGCTCCACACCGTGGTGCTCGTGCACGGCGAGCGCCCGGTGCAAGAGTCGCTCGCGGCCGAGCTCCGGGAGCGCGGCTTCCCGGACGTGCGCATCCCGCAGCTGGGCGAGGCGATGGAGGTCTAATCGTTCTCTCCACGAGAACAGTTAGTGGCGATCATCGCCCGTATTGCGACGCCGCAGCGGCCGTACATTGAGAACGTGACCCCCACGCGAACACCCGCAGTCTACATTCCCCACGGCGGAGGCCCCTGGCCCTTCGTCGACGTCGGGTTCGGCGAGCCCGCGTCGCTCGCGCGCCTCGCCACCCACCTCCGCGGCCTCCGCGAGCTCCCGGCGGCGCCGCCTCGCGCGGTGCTCCTCGTGTCGGCGCACTGGGAAGAGCGCGTCCCCACCGTGACCGCCTCGGAGAGGCCCCCGCTCCTCTTCGACTACTACGGGTTCCCTCCGGCGGCTTACGAACTCACGTGGCCGGCCCCCGGCAGCCCGTGGCTCGCCGAGCGCACGCGCGCGCTGCTGGAGGCCGCGGGCATCCCGACCGCGGCGGCGCCGGCGCGCGGCTTCGACCACGGCGCCTTCGTGCCGCTGAAGCTCGCCTACCCCGAGGCCGACGTGCCCACGGTGCAGCTCTCGCTGAAGGTCGGGCTCGACCCGGCGAGCCACCTGGCGATGGGCCGCGCGCTCGCGCCCCTTCGCGAGGAGGGCGTCTTCGTGGTGGGGAGCGGCATGAGCTACCACAACATGCGCGGGTTCGGCCGGCGCGAGGCGCTGCCCGCGTCCCTCGCGTTCGACGCCTGGCTCGCCGAGACCGTCGCGCTCCCGCGCGAGGGTCGCGACGCGCGCCTCGTCCAGTGGGCGGCCGCGCCGTCGGCGCGCGCGGTGCACCCGCGCGAGGAGCACTTGCTCCCGCTCATGGTCGTCGCGGGCGCGGCGGGCGACGACGTCGGCTCGATCCCGTACAGCGACGTGCTCATGGGCGTCCGCGTCTCGTCGGTGCGGTTCGGCTGAGCGACCCCGTCGCCTGCGCCGCTACACGAGCGCCGTCGAGAGGGGCGCCACCTTGGCGCGGGTGGCGGCGACGTAAGCGGCGGGCGCGAGCAGGATCTGCGTGCCCCGGACGCCCGCCGAGACGCTCACCACGTCGAAGGCGAGCGCCGAGTCGTCGACGACCACGGGGAAGGCCTTCTTCGGGGCCAGCGCCGTGACGCCGCCCCGGACATAACCTGTCAGGGGCTCCACCTCCTTCAGCGCGACGGGGGCGACCTTCTTGTCAGACACCGCGCGCGCGGCGGCCTTGAGGTCGAGCTCGCGCCCGGCCGGCACCACGGCGAAGAACACGCCCACCCGCTCGCCGCGCACGACGAGCGTCTTCAGCACCTGGGCCTCGGGGAGGCCGATCTTCCGGGCCACGGTCTCGGCCGAAAGATCCGCGAGGTCGACCTCGTAGCCGACGAGGGTGTAGGGGACCTTCAGGCGATCGAGCGCGCGCGCGGCGTTGGTCTTGTCGGGCATGCTCCTGTCATAACCGACGTGACACACGGTCCCCAAGCGGCGGCGGGAGCGCTAAGGTGCTCGCGTGCGCTACGAAATCGATCTGGCTCGCTCGACCCTCGAGATCTTCACCTTCGCCGACGGGCTCTTCGCCCGCCTCGCCCACGATCTGCGCCTCTCGGTGGCCGACGGCGAGCTCAGCGCCGAGCGCGAAGACGGCGCGGTCGCCGTCCGGGCGCGGGTGCGCCTCGGCGCCCTGCGCGTGGACGGGGTGATGAAGGACGGCGCCCTCCGCGAGGGCGTGCTGAGCGTCGACGACCGCGCGCAGATCCTCGCCAAGATGCGCGGCGACGTGTTCGGCGGGGCCAGCGAGGACGCCCACGTCGAGCTCGAGGGCCACCTGCGGGGCTCCTCGTTCTCGGGCACCGTGAGGTCGCCCGCCGGCCGCTCCGCCAAGGCGCACGGCACCGCCACGACGACCTCGGCGACGAGCGGCGAGGTGGCCGCCGAGGACGTCACCGGGTCCTTCGAACTGTCGCTGCGCGAGCTGGCCGGCCACGACGTGAAGGGCCCGCTCGGCGCGTTTCGCGTGTCGGATCACGTACGCGTCGCGTTCAAGGCGCGCTTCGTCCAGGTCTGACGCGCGCTACGGCGGGCGCGCGGCGAGCGCGGCCCAGACCCCAGGAGCGACGGCCGCCCCGAGCGCGCCGACCACGAGGCCTGCGAGGAGCCAGGCGAGCCGCCCAGGGGCCACCAGCGCGCGCGCCCGGCCCGCGAGCGGGAACTCTACGAGGCGCACGCTGGCCGTGTCGGCGTCGACGAGGAGCACGCCGTCCACGTCGAACGCGATCCGGTACTCGAGGAGCTGCCGCCGCGTGGTCGCGGTCTCGAGCCGCGGGGCGAGTGTGCCCGTCTTCACCTCGGCGACGTAGCGCCCGCGATCGTCCTCGACAAGGAGGTCGGCGCGGAGCTCGACCCCGACGGCCACCCCATCGACACCGAGCGGGTACCGCACGACGGCCTGCCGCTGGAGCACGCGGAACCCGCGCCGCGCGAGGATGCCCTCCGCGCGGCGCTCGCCGGCCGCTCCCCTCACGCGGGCCGCGGCGAGCCGGGCCCGCGCGCGACGCTGGCGGAGCGCGAGGCGAAGGGTCTGGACGAGCGCCCACGCGACGGCCAGGGCCGCGAGCCCGAGCAGCACGGAGGTGCGCGCGTCCACGCTCGTGCTCCTACGCGAGACGCGCGCGCAGGGCCACCTTCTCTGCGAGGGGCCAGGCCCGCGCGGCGCCGCTCAGCGAACCATGAACGTCGCGTAGCCGGACCAGGGCCCCCACGCGCCGCCGACGTTCGCGCGGACGTGGAAGCGGTGCTCACGCGGCCTGAGGGTCGGGGAGAACGCCTTCGACGGCGAGGCGGTCGTGTAGGTGTAGTACGGCGCGAACGTCGACCCGCTGGCGGTCTCGATCGCGACCTCGTAGCTCGTCGCCGCGGTCACCGGGGTCCAGCTCAGCGCGACGATGGAGGCGGTGATCGTGGCGCCCGAAGGGGACAGCCCCGTCGGCGCGCCCGGGACCGAGGGCGGCGGTGGTGGCGCGGGCGGCGGCGGCGGCGTGGGCGCGGGCGGTGTCGTCGACGTGGGCGCGGGCGGCGTCGCCGGCGTGGGCGCGGGCGGCGCGGGCGGTGCGGCGTCGGGGCGCGGCCCGGTGACCTTGCCGTAGTCGAAGACGGCCGCCGGCGACCAGGGCCCCCACCCGCGGGCGTTCATCGCGCGCGCCTGGAAGCGGTACACCGCGTTCTTGGGTGGATACGTGGCCTTGAAGGCGTCGGCGCTCGACCACGTGTTGTAGAGGCGCCACGCGCGTCCGTCCCAGGCCTCGAGCCGCAGCTCGTAGCGGGTCGCGCGGGGGATGAGCCCGGTCATGAGCTTCACCTGGTCGAGCGCGATCACCGCCCCGTCCGCGGGGTAGAGCCCCGTGGGAGCCGGAGGCGGCGCGCCGCTGTCGGGCGGCAGGGTGCGATCGACGGTCACGGCGGCCGGCGTGCGCACCTGGATCGTGTCCTTGTCGACGCCGACCTTGCAGAGGACCTCCTCGGCCCACTGCTTCGCCACGACCTTCTCCTGCTTCCAGCCACCGAAGCTGTCGGCCGGCCACGCCGAGAGCAGCCTCGTTTGGTTGTAGCGCGCGTACCAGAGCGGCACGTCGGAGAGGTCCGGCGTGTTGTTCATGTGGGTGTTCCAGTACCCCCAGCCGGTGTAGATCCCGCACTCCACTCCGGGGTGTTTCTTGCACTCATCGAGCCCCTCGCGGATGCGCTCCACCCGCGTCTTCCAGCCGAGGCCGTTGAGGTTGTCGTCCTCGACGTCGAGCCACATTCGCCCGATCGGGAAGCCCTCCACGCGGCGGAAGGCCTCGGCGACCTGGCCGCGCAGGTCGTCGTACCAGTTCAGGTACACGTACGCGTCGACCGACATGCCGCGCGACACCGACATCGCGAGCTGCTGGCGCGTGACCGCCTCGACCTGCGTGCCGACCACGACGTGGCGCACGCCCGAGCCCCAGAAACAGTCCATCTCGGCCTGGGCCATCGGCCCCTCCCACATCGAGATGTCGACGCCAAACACGGCGCGGTTCGCGGGATCGCCGTAGAACGGCGGCGAAGCGACGAGCTCCGAGGCGAGCTCGGAGGAGGCCTCGTCCGCCCCCTCGATCGGGGCAGCGCAGGCGATCGCGAGGCACGCGGACAGGCCCAGGAACAGCGGCGTCTTCATCGGAGCTCTCTCTCTTTCTCTCGTCGTGGAGCGCGTGCGGTCAGTACGCGCCGTAGACGCAGGCGCCGCCGGTGCTGACGAACTTCACGGGGCGCCCCGAGAGGCGCGTCGCCGTGAAGGTGACCGAGGTCTTCGACGAGGTGAGCTTGGTGGGGACGATCGAGCACTTCGAATCGGGGCAGCGGTAGAGGTCGCCCGCGGCCGCGCCCTCCCAGGGCGTGCCGTCGGCCGAGTACCACTGGCCGCCGATGGTCTCGTCGGCGCCGTTGCGGAAGAACGTGAGCGTGACCGTGTCCCCGGTGCGCTTGGCGGAGGTGGTCGCCTTGAGATCGCAAGACGACGGGCCGCCGGTGGCGCCGCTCGGCTTCGTGGGGCCGACGGTCTTCGTGCCGTCCGAGAGCGTGGCGCAGACGAAGTCGGCCGCGTCGTCGTTGAAGGTCGCGAGGTGCCAGTCGCTGCCGGCGCAGCCCTTGCCCGACGCCGCGTCGAGCGCGGTGACGATCGCCTTGATGTCGGCGGTGGCGGTGGCGAGGTTCTTCCAGCGCTCCGCGGTGCCGAGGCGACCGCTCAGCTTCCAGAGGGCGAGGTTGTCGGTCAGGTCCGAGGCCTTGGCCGGCTGGGTCAGCGCGCCGAAGTCGGCGAGCTTCTGGCCGGAGAACAGCGCCGGAGTCGGCTTGCCCGACTGCGTCGGCACCGAGACGCTGGCCGCGCCGTTGGAGAGGCTCACGCGGCGATGCGTGAGCGTGCCGACCTGCACGTAGACGTAGCTCGGGTTCTTGCCGACGACGGCGTCCTCGCCCTCACTCGCGTCGTCGCGGTCCGTCTCGGCCGCGCACCCCGCGAGCGCGCTCACCGCCACCACCACGCCCAGACCACCGAAGAACCGACCCATGTGCTTGCTGATGTTCATTGTGCGACCTCGAGACCCGCTTTTGCATCGCGCGTGCCATCCAGAGAACACAATCCTTTCCAGCGGATACGGCGGCAGGGAGGGGGCTCGTCGACGATCCGCGGGGCCCGCTCGCACCGCCTACCGCCGGGGGCGCCGCGGGGGCCCGACGGTCTGCGTCGCGGTGGGCTCGGGGCTGCGCGCCGCGCGATCGACGACAGGGGACGCGGCCGCGGGGCGCACGTCGAGCGCCTCGAGCGCCGCGAGCGCGGCCGCGGCCGACGGGTAGCGTCGCGCGGGCGAGCGGGCCATGAGCTTCGCGAGGAACGTCCGCACGCCGGCGGGCCAGCGCTCGCCTGTGAGCTCGTCGACGCTCGGAGGGTCGTGCTCACGCTTGAGGGTGAGCAGGCGCGCGCCGCGGGCGTCGCCGAACGGGAGCCTGCCCGTGAGGGCGTGGACCAGCACCGTCCCCGCCGCGTAGAGGTCGGCGCGCGGCCCCGTCGTGGCGCTGCCTCCGAGCTGCTCGGGGGCGACGTACGCCAGCGTGCCGATCGTCGCGCCTCCTTCGGTCGCGCCCGCGCCTTCGAGCGCGTGATCGCTCACCTTGGCCACGCCGAAGTCGAGCACCTTCGTGATCACCGCACCGCTCGGCGCCTGGTGCAAGAAGACGTTCGAGGGGCTGAGGTCGCGGTGGACGACCCCCGCGTCGTGGGCCACGACGAGCGCCGAGAGCAGCTCGCGACCAACGCGGAGCGTCTCGCCGAGCGGCAGGTCACCCTCACGCGCGAGGAGCGCCTCGAGGGTCTCACCGCGCAGGCGCTCGACGACGAGGAAGGGCGCGCCGTCGTCGGTGTGCGAGGCCGCGCGGAAGCCACACACGTACGGCGTCCGAAGGCGCCGAAGCAGCTTGCCCTCGCGCTCGAAGCGGGCGAGCAGCTCCGGGTCGGCGAGGGTCGCGGCGCGCGCCATCTTCACGGCGACCTCCTCCCCCGTGTCTCGATCGAGCGCCGCCCAGACCTCGCCCATGGAGCCCCGGCCGAGGCGCGCGCCGAGCTCGTAGCGACCGGCGAGGAGGCGTGACACGCCGCGACCATAGCGCCTCGGCGCGCGCGTGGCCAACGGCGGTGGGCCGCCCGCGGCGCGCGCGTGCGCGACGCCGAAGCGCTGTGCCTCGAATGACGAGGTCGGCTATGCTGCGAGGCCGATGGAGCTTGTGCTGGGCACTGTCATCGACGGCAGGTACCGCCTGGAGCGCCTCCTCGGCCGCGGCGGTATGGGGGCGGTGTACGCCGCCCGCCACCTGACCCTCGGCGAGCTCTACGCGCTCAAGTTCGTATCGCCCGGCCCGGGCGATCGGGACGAGGCCCACGCCCGGTTCCGCCGCGAGGCGAGGTCTGCGGCGCTCCTCACGAACGATCATGTCGCGAAGGTCATCGACGTGGGCGTCCACGGCGACGACGATCTCTACATCGTCATGGAGCACCTCGAGGGCACCGACCTCGAGGTGCTCGCGAAGCGGCGCGGCCAGCTCTCGGTCGAGGAGGCGTCGACCTACGTCCTCCAGGCCTGCGCGGCGCTCGCCGAGGCCCACGCGAAGGGCATCGTTCACCGGGACATCAAGCCCGCGAACCTCTTCCTCACCGCGAGCCACGGCGAGCCGGTCCTCAAGGTGCTCGACTTCGGTGTGTCCAAGACGCTGGGCGCGGACCTCACCCAGACCGCCGCGATCCTCGGCTCGCCGAAATACATGTCGCCCGAGCAGATGGACGACCCGCGCACCGTCGACGGGCGCACTGACGTGTGGTCGCTCGGCGTCGTCCTCTACCGCCTCGTCTCTGGGCGCCTCCCGTTCGAAGGGGACACGCTCGGCCGCGTCTGCATGGCGGTGATGCGCGATCCGACACCATCGCTCCAGGCGGAGGGGCCGCCCCTGCCCCCAGGCTTCGTCGCCGTCGTCGAGCGGTGCCTCGAAAAGGACCGCGACCGCCGGTTCGCGACGGTCGCGGCCCTGGCCGAGGCGCTCGCGCCGTACGCCGCAGCGCACGGCCGGTTCGCCCACCCGCTCGACGATGGAGAGGTCACGCGCCCCGTCGAGGCGCTCGCCGCGGCCCCGTCGGTGCCTCCCGGCGCGCCCCCACCCACCGACTTCGCGACCTCGCAGCACCGCGCGCGGTCGGCGGACGAGCTGCGCGAGCGCGCCTCGACGCCACCGTGGCGCTCCGGCGTCGTCCTCGTCGGCGCCGCCCTGGCGCTCGTGACCGCGCTCGTCGGGATCGGGACGGCGAAGGCCGTCCG
>CAZHGG010000031.1:0-16733 GCA_964531755.1 uncultured Polyangiaceae bacterium | reverse complement strand
CGTGCAGCAGGCGCTGGCGCTCCTCTCCCGGGGCGCCCCCGACGAGGACGTGCTCGACGCGGCCTTGTTCGCCTCGCCGCTGCTGCACGACGTCGCGACGGCGCTAGGCGACGCCGAGCTCACGGGCGCCGGGCGTGCCTGCCTGTCGGGTGCATGGGGGCGGCGCGTCAGCGCGCAGCTCCGCGGCGCGGACGACTCCGCCGACCGTGTTCGGGGCCTGCGCCGGGTGCTCGACGCGTATCCGTCGGGTCCGGCGGAGCACCCCGACGAGCACCTGGCGCTCGTACGCGCGCTCTTCACCCGACTCTCGACCAGCCGGGGCGAGCTGTCGCGCCCGGTCGCGAGCGCGCTCGTCGCGTCGCTGGAGCCGCTCTTCGTGGGCGAGCGCATGGCGCCGGGAGAGCTCCTGACCGCGGCGCTGACGATCGAGTCCGCCCGCGCGCTCGGCGCGCTTGCGAGCGCGCTCACCGGTCCAGCGGCGAGCGCCGTGGAGGCGCTCGCCGCGCTCCGCGCGAGCCTCGACAAGGCCCGAGGGAAGGCCCCGGTGGACGGAGCGGCGCTCGTCGCGCAGGTCGACGCCCTCGCGGACGCGGTGTCGACCCTCGGCCCGGCGGGCGGGCCCCTCGAGGTCGCGTCGCTCGCGCTGCGCGCGGCGGTCCACGCGACGGCGGGTCGCTCGACCACGGCGCTCCAGTGCTGGCGCGAGGCGTACGTGTCCGTCGAGGCGGCGCTCGCCGGCGTCGCGCCGCCCGGGGCCGCGCCGGCGGCGCTGGCGTCGCGCAGCGCGCTGACCGACGAGGAGGTGGTCCACCTGCTCCGCTCGGTCCTCGTCGCGCAGAAGCTCGCGACGCCGGATCCCGGGCGAGCCCTCACGTCCTCGGCGAAGGCCTCGAGGCGGTGGAACGCGGCGGCCCCGGCGGCCCTCTCGGGGCTGCTCTCGGGGCTCCTCGCGGCCGAGCCGCTCGCGAAGGCCGCGGCGCCCGCGCCGCACGGGCCCGTCTACGAGGGCAAGCGGATCGGCGACTATGTCGTCGTGCGCGTCCTCGGGAGCGGCGCGATGGGGCACTGCGTGCTCGTCCAGCGTCGGCTCGAGGCGAAGAACGTGCCGTCGAGGGCGCGGTGCTGGGTGCTCAAGCTGCCGCAGCGTCCCGACCTCGTCGGCCTGTTCCGCGAGGAGGCCCTCGCGCTCATTCGGCTCTCGGAGGAGCGGCACCCGGGCATCGTGCGCTTCGTCAGCTTCGTGGACTACGGCACGAGGCTGCCCTTCCTCGTCATGGACTTCGTCGCGGGAGAGTCGCTCGAGCACCGCCTCCATCGCGGGCCCCTCGCGCACGCGGAGATCGTGGCGATCGCCGCCCGCCTCGCGTCGGCGCTCGAGACGAGCCACGCGCGCGGGATCTCGCACTACGATCTGAAGCCCGCAAACGTCGTGCTCGGCGTCGACGGCCCGGTGATCGTGGACTGGGGACTCGCGGGCGCCGCCATGCCGAACGCGGGCACCCCCGAGTACATGGCGCCCGAGCGCTTCGCCTTGGAGCATGCCCCCTCGGCCGAGGTCCAGACGGCGCAGACGGTCCCCTTCGCGGAGGAGCGCGCGCAAGCCGCCGCCTCCGACCGCGGCCTAAGCGGCTCCGCCGACGTCTTCGCGCTCGGGTGCATCGTCGCCGAGCTCGTCAGCGGAGCTCCGCTCGTGACCCCGACGCTCACGGCCGAGGACACGAAGGAGCACCCCCTCCTCGGGCAGGCGCTGGACCACCTCGGCGACGCGTTCCGCAGGGCCTACGGCTGCGCGGCCGTGGTCCGTAACGCCGTCATCCTCCGCCGCCGCGCCGACCTCGCGCTCGCGGCGGCCCATCCGGTCCTCGCGGAGCTCGCGCTCGCGTGCCTCGCGCACGAGCCCGCCGCCCGACCGAGCGCCGCCTCGTTGGCGAGACGCCTCGCGGAGCTCGCGCTGATCGCCCCTACTCGCGGGGGTCCGTGAGGAGACTCCGTGCGCGGGCGAGCGTGCCCACCGCGCGTCGTCTGCGATCGCGACGACACGCCGAAACCGGAGGTCCGCTGTGTCCCCCGGCAGGCGCGCCCAGTTGGCCGCTGCGGGTACCGAAGGTGGGCCTACCGGTGCTACTCCTCTCGCTCGCCTGGCTCGGGTGCTCGAGGGAGGCGCCCGGCTCCTCTGCCTCGGGCACCCCCGGCCCGACGCCCGGCGAGGCGAGGTCGCGCGCACCCGTCGCCGCGCCGTGCGCGACGGACGCCGACTGCAGCGTCCTGCTCGACTCGTGCGACTGCACCTGCCTCGTCGTCGTCGGAGACCTCGCCGAGGTGGCGCGCGATCGGGCGAAGGCGTGCCGAGGCGCTCCAAAGAACTGCGGCGTCGCGAGCCCCTGCGCCGGCATGAAGGCGAGGTGCGACGTCGCGAAGAAGGCCTGCGTCGCGACCCGCTGACGCCCCGCCGCGATCGAGGGCAAGTGGCGCAGTCGCGCGGACCCCACCCACGCCGAGCGCCCACGCGACCCGGCGCCTCGGCCCGCGCGTGCCGTCCCGCGCGCCGTCAGCCCACGGTGATCTTGCCGTGATCGTCGCAGTGCCCGCCGTGCGCGTGGTGCAGGTGGCCGTCGACGATGTAGTCGCTGTGATCGCCGTGCGCGACCGCGTCGTGGCCGCAGCCGGGGCCGTGTGCGTGATCGGCCGCGTGCCCGCCGCAGGCGTGGCTCGGCGTGCAGTCGGCGGGGTTCTGCGGCGTGACCGCGAGCGCGTGCTCGTCGACGTGGCCGTCGTGCGGGTGATGCAGGTGGCCGTCGTGGAGGAAGTCCTTGTGGCCGTCGTGGTCGACGGTCTTGTGGCCGCAGCCCTCGCCGTGGACGTGGTCGTGCGCTGCGTGGGTCTTGTGCTCGCTCATGGTGCCTCGTGTCGGTGGTGGGTGGGCTCGGTCGTGGCGGTCGCGGTTGCTCGCGTCACTCGTCGTGGTCGTGGTCGTGGGGCGAGGGCTCGGCCGCGTGCTCGATCGCGCTGCGCAAGAGCGCCACGATGTGGCTGTCCGCCAGGCCGTAGAAGATGTGCTTGCCCGCGCGCCGGCGCGTCACGACGCGCTCGGCGCGGAGGATGCGGAGCTGCTGAGACACCGTCGACAGGCCGACGCCCGCGGCCTCCGCGAGCTCGGTCACGCACCACTCGCCGTCGGCGAGGCGCTCGAGGAGGCGGAGCCTCGCCACCTCGCCCGCCGCGCGAAACAAGGCCGCGGCGCGCTCCAGTTGTTCGTCGGTGGCGCGCCCGCTGCCCGCGCGTCGCGCGTGCTCCTCCGGCCCGCACAGGTCCCCCGCGGGCGGCGACGGGGCGGGCGGAGGCTCGGCGCGCGGCTTCGAGGCGGGCTTCTTCTGCGTGCGGGTCGTCGCCATCAATTCACCGACTGTTGAAGTGATAAAGCGAACGGCCACGCAGCGCAACCGAATTCGCGCGCGCCGGCTCAGGGGCTCGGGGTGCGCGTGGGGCACTCTCCGTCGCCCTGGAAATCGCCCAGGGTTCGGGCCTGGCTGGCGACGAAGTCGTACACCGACAGCTTCGGATCGCCGTCCTGGTCCTTCACGCCGGTGAGGTCGTACGGGCCGTTCGGCTTCTGCGGCATGGCCGACGCGAGATCGCAGGCCTTGAGCTCCGCGATCGTCACGTCCTTGTCGCCATCCTTGTCGCAGGTCTTGATCCACTCGGCGCGCCGCTCGGTGAGCTCCGCGCCCTGCGTCACGTTGGTGAAGAACCAGTGATCACCGTGGATGGTCGGCTTCACCTGCACCGTCCCGCCCGCGGGCACGGCGAACCCCGCCTGGCCGTCCGAGGTGGCGCAGTCGGCGAAGGTGGTGCCGGCGCGGAAGCCCCACTTGAAGGTGAGCTTCTCGGCGCCTTTGGTGGCGGCGCCCTCGAAGTACACGCTGAAGCCCTCCTTCGTCATGAGGTCGAGGTCGGCCTGGCGCGTCGGCGCGAGCAGCTTCGCGCCCGGCTTCGCGTTGGGAAGGCTGAAGCTGAACTTGTCGTAGCGCGCTGCGCCGAGGCCCTTCCACTCGGCGAGGACGTAGCCGGTGGTCGGGGCGTCCCGGAGGTCGAGCACGAACACGTCGGGCGCGGTGGTGGAGGTCCCGTCGTCGGAGCGCTTCGCGACCACGCCCCCTATCGCGACGAGGAACCTGTCGTAGGTGATCGTCCAGCCGTCCTTCAGGTTCTCCGGGCCGTCCCCGGCCTTGAGGCCCTCGGGGATCGACTCCTCGGGGACCACGATGAGCTGCGCCGTCCCGGTGCCCGACGCGGCGCCCGCGTCGGTCGCGGCGCCGCCCGAGGAGCAGGACGTGACGAGGCCAAGCGCGAAGGCGAGCGCGAGGCCGGCGCCCGGCGCGGCGCTCCCGGCGTGGAGGCTCTCAAGCTTCATGAAGTGTCCTTCTGTCGAGGGGTTACGGGGGAGACATCCAGCGGAGCTCGGGCGGGCGCGCCACCTTGAGCCCCAGGAGCGCCGCGTCGTGCGCGGGGCTCTTGGCGTCGAGGACGATCGGGCGCGGCGCGCTCTGCAGCACCGCCTCGAAATCGATCTGGCGGAGCCACGCCTCGGGGTCGAACGTGACGACCAGGCGCGTCGGCGCGGTCGTGATATCCGTCACAGCCTCGGCGGTGGGCACGGCGCGCTGGCCCTGGTACTGAGGCACGGCGTCGAGGGAGAGGCGAAACGGCACCTCCGGCTCGCCGGACCTGGCCAGCGTGCCGACGACGACGAGCGAGTGCCCCTCGGGCGCCTCCGGCGACGCCTCGACGGCGTAGCTCGTGTCGAACCAGTGGAGCCCGAGGTCGTACGACGCGCTGCGCACCGATCCAGTGAACCCGCGGACGCGGCCGAGCGGCGTAGGCCCGCTCGCGAGCAAGTCGACGCGGGTCACGTCGAGCAGCTCGCCCAGCGCCGAGCGGCACAGGGTCGCCGAGCCGCTGCTCGCCGCGCACAGGTACACCGGCCCGAAGGCGAGCTCCGCGCGGGAGAGGCGGACCGTGACGCCGCCCACGTCGAAGGTGCGCTTGAGCGACGCGCGCGCCTCGGCCTCGTAGGAGATCTCGGTCTGCGGGGACTCGATGCAGCCCGCGAACAGCAGGGGCGACGACGCGGCGGCGAGCGTGAGGAGCGCGCCCCTCGCGACCTGAGTGAAGCGCCGCGCGCGCGCGGGGAGGCTCGGCGTCATAGCGTGAGCCCCAGGGTGAAGAGCACCTGGCGCGGCGGCCCCGCCGTGAGGTGCCGCGCCGGCAGAAGGGAAGGGGGCGTCCCCGTGCGCCAGCTCGACACGAAGGCGTATTCGGTCTCGGCGTAGCGGGCTCCGAGCAGGTTCGTGGTCTCGGCGCCGAGCTCGAGGGCGCCGCGTCGCAGGCTCGCCTGCATGTCGACGAGGAAAACGGCGGCCGAGCGCGCGCCGAACGGGAGGGGCCGCGGCGACAGGAACGTGGTCGCGTAGCCGAGCCGCCCGACCACGTCCTGCTTCCAGAGGTCGAAGAGGCGGTGCTCGGCCGACGTGTCGGTGCGCACGAGGAGCGGCGGCACGTACGGCAGCGACTGGTTCGGCAGATAGGCCGGCGCGGGGTCCTCGGGCGTCGGCACCGGGGGCGAGTCGAGCGTCGCGTGCACGAACGTCGCGCTCGCCGAGGTGAAGAGCCACGGCGCGATCTTGCCGCGCAGCGTGCCCACCACCCCTCGGCGCGTCGTCGGGCCGATGCGCTCGAGGCGGCCCTCCTCCGCGTCGAACGCGAGATCGTAGGAGAGGTTGGTCTGGTACGCGATGGCCGACGCGGTGAGCGCCCCGCTGCGCACGGTCACGCCGCCCTCGAAGCTGCGCACCTTGGCGAACGGCGCCTGCTCACCCTCTTCGAGCTGGCGCGCCTGCGGGGAGCGGAACCCTTCGCCGTAGGAGAGCGTCCCGGTGAGCGCGCCGACCGGCCGCACCTCGAGCGTGGCCCGCGGGCCCCCCACGAGCCCGGCGGCCGTGCGCCGATACCCGACGATGTGGGTCTTGTTGGCGAACGAGGCCTGGTAGTTGCCGAGCTTGTCGTCCACGTCGAAAAAGAGGAGATCCGCGCGCACGCCCCCGCGGAGGCGGAGCCATTTCTTCCCGGCGAGCAGGCCGTCGGCGAAGAGACCGATGTCCGTCGAGCGCACCTTCGCGTCCACGCGCTGGTCCCAGGTCTCGTTCTGCGGGGCGGTGAGCAGGTTCTGCGCCTGCTCGATGCCGTGGGTCCGCACCTCGGTGCCGACGTCGAGCTGACCGGTCACGAGGTCGTGCAGGCGCGCCCGCGCCGTTCGGTACGAGAACGTGCCGCCGAGGCCGTGGTCGCCGTTCGACTGCTCGATGAGATCGCCGCGGCCCACCCACGAGGGCTCCACCTGCGAGCGCTGCGTGAAGCCGGTGAAGTTCGTGCGGCTCCGGAACGAGGTGAGCGACGTCCACACGCTCCCGTGCACGCGCCTGCCGTCCCCGTCGCGGTGCTCGAGCGCGACGCCGAGCTGTCCGCGCGACGCGCCGGCCGACTGCGCGCGCGCCGTGGGGAAGGCGTACGCGTCGTAGAAGCCGACGCGCCCCGCGGACACGTCGTCGCGTCGCAGGACGCCCGCCAGGTTCCCGCGCGCGGCCGTCGCGGCCACGTGGAGCGTGAGGAAGGTGTTCGCGCCGACCGCGAGGCGCACCTGGCCGACCCCGGCGCCCGACGTGGAGCCGCGGACGCCGTCGCCGAAGCCGTCGGTGGTGCGGAACGTGGCGGCGCCGAACGTCTCTTGCGGCGCCTCCTCCGGCGCGTAGAGGGCGAGCACCCGCTGCGTGCCGAACGAGCCGACCTTCAGGCCGAAGTGGACCCCGCGCCGCTCGACGCCGAGGTCGAACTCCGCGCTCCCCGCGACCGCGAAATCGCCCTGGCGCGGATCGTACACGCCCTCCATCACGCGGAGGCTGCGCACGGTCTCGGGGATGACGATGGAGAGGTCCGCGTAGCCCTGGCCGTGGATGTGCGACCCCTGGTTCAGCGGGATGCCCCCGGCGCGCAGCTCGATGTCCTGCCCGTGCACGGCGTCGAAGCCGCGCAGGTAGATGCGCTGCGCCACGGCGTCGCCCTCGGGGCGCGCGACGTAGACACCGGGCGCGGTGAGGAGCAGGTCGCCGGCGTCGCGGTGCGGGGCCGCCGCGAGCGCCTCGCGATCGAGGCGGAAGTCCGAGGCGCCGCGCGAGGGCGCCCGGGCGACGCCCTCGACCTGCACCGACTCCACTGGCGGAGGCGGGTGCTCGGTGGAGTGGACCGGGCCGGAGCGCACGGGCTTGGGCGCGGGGCCCCGGGGCACGAAGTGGAACGGGACGCGGATCTTCGTGGCGATCGCGCGCTCGCCGCGCCGGCCTGGGTTGAACGTGAAGAGGCGGGCCGCGTCGATCGCGGCGCGGTCGAAGTCGACCCCACCGGACTCGAGCACCGTGGCGGCCGCGACGTGGCCCTCGGCGTCCACGGTGACCGCGAGCACGACGAGGACGTCCTTGCCGGAGCTCACCTGGTTCGACGGGTACACCGGTTCGGACGACGTGAGCACGGACGGCGGCACCACCTCGTCCTGCGCCTCGGCGCGCGACGTCGCGGCGAGCGCGAGCAGGCCGAGGGCCGCGGCGACGAGGCGAGGCGCGCGAGCGCGAGCGGACGAGGAGGAGCGGGGATTCACGGCCGGGAGACGCTTGAATGAGTGTTGAAGTGTTGAAAACTATTCAGGAAGACGTAATTGCAACTTGGTTGAATCTTGCGGCCGCGTCAACGGCTTTTCGCGCCGCGGGCGGGCGAGCGTCGAGGGGCGCGCGGGCCGTCGCGCGCCGTCGGACGGGGCGCCCGCCGCTATCGCGCGCCGCCCGATCGCGGTATCGTCAGGGGGCCTTGAAGCACCCCCACACCTCGCCCCCCTCTCCCCGCGGCACGCTCGCCCTCGCGCTCGCCCTCGTGTCGCCCGCCGCGCTCGCGGTTGGCCTCTCCGGCTGCGAGAGCCCCAAGCCTCCTCGCGCCGCCCAGACCGAGATGGTGCCGTCGAACTCGGCCTACGAGGCCGCGTCCGCGAAGCCGCGGGTGGTCACGCCGCCGGAGTCCTCGCAGGACGATCCGGGCGGCCCGGCGCCCGCGAGCGGCGGCGGCGCGGAAGCACCCAGCGAGCCAGGCCCGGCCCCCAAAGGCGGCGGCACGGTCACCGCGACGCTGCCCGGCCCCGGCCCCACGTCCACCGGCAGCACCGCGGCCGCGGTGACGAGCAACCAGAAGCCGACACGTGCAGAGTGCATGCAGGTGATCGATCGCTACGTCGAGCTCGAGGTGCAGGCGAACCCGGCCCTCCAGGGCATCCCCCCCGACATGCTCAAGCAGCTCCTCAAGACCGCGAAGGGGCAGGCGACCGCGCAGAAGGGCGACCCCTGCAAGGAGGAGAACATCACCCGCGCGAAGTACAACTGCGCGATGGGCGCCCCCAGCCGCGAGGCGTGGAAGGCCTGCATGAAGTGAGGTGACCTCGGCGAGGAGGTCGTGGGGTGCGCCCGCTTGTGCACGCGTGTCGGGATCCCCTATCCTGAGCGGGCACCATGCGCCTCTCCGATTCCCGCGCCTGCTGCATCGTCGCGATGGTGAGCCTGACGGGGTGCGGGGGAGCGGCGCTCGAGACGCAGGTGCACCCGCTCGTCGCGCCCAGCGCCTCCGCGCCGCCCCCGACGCAGGAGATGTCGCTCGACGGGGCGCTCGTGAAGGTGCCCGCTCCGGGCAAGGTCACGCTGATCGACTTCTGGTCCACGAGCTGCGCGCCGTGCGTTGCGATGATGCCGAAGCTCTTGGCGCTGTATCAGGAGAAGCGCGCGGCCGGCCTCGTGGTCGTGGGCGTGGCGACCGACGACAACCCGGGGCTCGTGCAAGAGCACCTGCGCAGGCTCGGCGTGACGTATCCGAACGTCGTCGACGCGTCCGGCACCCTCCGGGGCGCGTATCGCGCGGACAAGCTGCCCCAAACGGTGGTGATGGATCGCCACGGCAAGGTGCGCGTCGTGCGCGTGGGCGGCGGTGAAGAGGACCTGCGCGCCCTGCGCGGGGCGGTGGACATCTTGATTGGAGAGCCTTGAAATGCGTTCTCTGATACCGGCCGCGGGTCTGGTGGCGCTGGGATCGCTCTTGTACCTGCCTGCTTGCGGCGGCGCCCCGAAGCCGGTGCTCGCGCAGGTACCCTCCGTGGAAGGGGTCGAGGAGGGACAGGCGACCTGCAAGGTGGCCAAAGATCCGCTGAACCCGCTCATCGTGGAGTGGCCGGGGACGAGCAAGGTGAGCCTCGACAGCCAGAGCCAGAAGGGGCTCGTGGTCGTGAGCTACGTGGGGTGCGTCCTGAAGGTGCTGACCTCGTGCCAGGCCGGGGGCGCGTACGACTTGAAGCCGGTCACGCCCGTGCGTGACAAGGTGAGCATCGAGAACGAGACCGAGCTCTACGCGCGGCTGCCGCTCGGCGTGGCGTCGCTGAAGGGCGAGCTGAGCACGGCGCAGCGGCTCGACCTCGAGTACGTGGCGATAGGCCAGCGCGAGGCGGCGAAGCCGCCCGTGAGCCTCTCCGGCGAGTGCGCGGGGGCGACGCACTACGTGCGGAGCATCATGGTGGGCGCGTACGGGCTCGACGCGGTGGGCAAGGGCAAGGTCGCCGGCGGCGCCACGGTCGGAGAGAGCGGCGCCGGGGGCGAGCGCTCGGAGTCGGTGAGGCGGCTTCGCGGCTCGGGCGACGTGGTCAAGTGCGCGGTGGCCGGGGCGAAGGTGGAGGACTGCGGCGCGGTGCTTCAGCTCGGGCTCGCGCCGCTCGCCGTCAGCGGCGGCGCGGTCACGGCGGGAGGGTTCGGCGCCGGGCTCGGTGCGGTGACGGTCGTGCCCACGGTGCGCGAGGTGACGACGCTCGACGGGGGCGTGGCGAGCCTCGCGAAGGCGGACGTCGCGCTGCTCGGGGTGTTGCAGGAGGCCAAGCGCGCGGACAAGGCGCCCGGGGCGTTCGAGCAGAAAGCGGCGGCGTGGGCGAAGCTCGCGGCCTACACCGGAGAGAACCCGTACAAGGAGCTCGCGGAGAAGCGCCGCGACGAGTGGGCGCGCGCAGCGGAGGCCGAGGCGCGACGCAAGGAGCAGGTCGCGAAGGTGTGCCGCCAGCACGCGACGGACAGCGCCAAGCTCGCGGAGCTCGTGCGGCTCGATGACGACGTGGTGACCCCAAAGCAGAAGGCCGCCTACCGCGCCGAGCTCGCGCAGGTGTACGCGCCGTACGCCGAAGCCCTCGAGGAGTGCAAGCGCCAGGAAGCCGAGGCCTCGCGCCAGGCGCTCGCCGAGGCGAGTGCACAACAACGGAACGCGGAAGAGGCGCAAAGGCGGGCGGCCGCGGCCGCGCGCTGCAGGCAGTTCGCGGTGGAGGACCCGGGCAGCGGGGCCGGAACGGGGAGTGTGCGCGACGCGAGCACCGGACTCACGTGGTTGCGATACGAGTCGCGGTCGAGCAATCTCGCGACCGCGAAGGAGTTTTGTGCAAGCAAAGGAATGCGACTTCCCACCTACGACGAGGCCAAGCACATCGCGGTAGGGGACAGCTGCCCGAACCTCTGGGGTGTCTGGGACACCTGGACTCTGCCCTTGGCCGACGAAGGCCCTCCGGCCATCGCGTACATCGTCGAACGCGATGGCTCCCGCCGGGAGCGCAAGGTCACCCTCGAAGTCGGCGGTGCGCTCTGCGTTCGGTGAGGACGGATGGGGCTCATATCTTGAGCTCGCCGCGTTGACCCACGCCTGCGAACGCGGCCTAGCCTCCCGCACCGCGCTCGCGGTCCTAGTCGATTTTCTCTCGCGCGCGAACTCCTCGGCGAGCTGAGGCGAGGCGAAATCGGTGGTGGTCAACGCCGACGAGACGCGTGATGCCCTCGCCCCTTCGTCGCCCACCCAGCCAGACCACACGCGGCGGCACGCCGCAGCCGTCCATCACGCCATCGCGACCCTGTGCTCGCGGTACACGCGCAGGGCGTGGCGCCCGGCCGGGGTGTCGCGGAGCGCGTCGACCGCGTCCCGCAGGCGCGGTGGCAGCTCGTCGCGCGACGGCGCGCCCACCCTCGACCCCGCCGCGGCGGTGAGCTCCTCGGGGAAGAGCAGCGGCGAGGAGAGCGCCGCGAAGGTGAGGTCGGCCGCGGAGAAGCGATCGCCCACGAGGTACGGCCGATCGCCGAGCTCGCGCGCCACGTCGGCGTAGAGCGCGAAGAGCTGCTCACGGCACCGCGTCTCGGCGCGGGGCGAGACCTTGAACGCCCGCCCGAGCGCCGCGCGCAGGGCGCCGTGGCCCCGCCGCAGCAGCGCGCGCTCGAGCGGCGGCGCCGTGGGCTCGAAGACCCGCACGAAGAGCTCGGGCTCCGGCACGAGCAGGCAGTAGGCCAGGCGCCGCACGAGGGGGCCGAGCTTCGCGTCGAACCAGGTCTCGAGGCGCGCCACCTCGCGGCCGTCGTCGCCGTCGGGGTAGAGCCGCGCGCCCACCGGCGAGCGCTCATCGGCGAATCGCACGATGTCGCGCGACTCGCGGAGCCGCACCCCCGGCCCGACGAGCGCCGGCACGGTGCGCGAGCCGACCGCCGCGAGGACATACGGCCAGTGGAGGAGCGGCAGGTGAACGTCCTCGGTGAACGCCACGCCGGCCCGCTCGAGGGCCCACCGCGCCTTCTCGCAGTAGTGGCTCGGCCCGATGGTGAGCAGGCGGTAGGTCGTCACGGCGCGGCCGCGTCGCCCGCCGTGTGGCCCGCGAGCGCGCGCGACTCGTACACGGCGCCAGAGGGGAGCTCCAGGATGGTCAAGAACCCGCCCTTGCCGCACCCGGTGTCGATCACCTTCACGCGCTCGCCGACCCACATGTCCAGCGGATCGTCGGGGGTCCACGACGAGAGCTCCGGCGGCAGGTGCTCGGTCGTCGTGTGGCCGCAGACGACCTGCTTGCCGCGGTACTCGGTGAAGAACTTCAGCGTGCGGACCCACAGCAGCGGCGTCTTGTTCTCAAGCTCCGAGGGGTGCGCGAAGCGCCCGGGCTCGCGCTCGGTGAGGCCGGCGTGCACGTAGATCGCGTGGTCGTCCTCGTAGTAGTACGGCAGCGCGTCGAACCAGGCGAGGGTCTCGGGCGGGAAGAAACCTGCATCCTGCATGCGCTTGATCTCGCGCACCGACGGGACGTCGCCCTCGAAGTGGAGCGCGTCCTCGTACGAGCGGAGCGTGGCGAGGCAGCCGTTCCCGATCGGGATGATGAACTCCGGCCAGCCGCCGTTCTTCACCCGCAGCCACCCGTCCTCGTGGTTCCCGCGGAGCGCGACCACCTTGGCGGGGGTGGAGCGCGGGAACTCGACGCGCACGAACTCGACGACCTGCCGCGAGCTCGGGCCGCGGTCGACGTAGTCGCCGAGGAAGACGACCGTGTCGTCGGCGTCGAGCGGCGGGAGCAAGCCGACGGTGCCGCGCAGCGCCTCGATATCCCCATGAATGTCACCCACCGCGAAGGTGCGTCCTGCCATGGCCGCATCGTACACGGGCCACGCCGCGGCGGCGCCCGCGCGCGTCGCGCGTCGACGGAATTTCGCCCGCCCCGCCGGGGACGTGGCGTAGCGTGCCCCCGTGCCCTCCGCGCTCCCCCGCACCCTCGGCGAGTGGCTCGAAGAGCCGTTCGCGTTGGCCATGTCGTCGGGCTTCTTCGCGTTCTTCGCCCACACCGGCGTGCTCGGCGCGCTCGTCGCGAGGGGCGCGCGGCCCACGCGGGTCTCGGGGTCGAGCGCCGGGGCGCTGGTCACGGGGGCGTACGCCGCGGGCGCGGAGCCGGGGCGCCTCGAGGAGGAGCTCGCCGGGCTGCGCCGGCACGACTTCTGGGACCCGCGGCCGGGCCTCGGCCTGCTCGAGGGTCGCCTCTTCCACGAGCGCCTCGCCGCCATGCTGCCGGCGCGCACGTTCGAGGCCTGCCGGATCCCCGCGGCGGTGTCGGTGTATGACGTGCGCGCGCGCTCCACCCGCGTGCTCCGCGAGGGCGACCTGCCGCTCGCGATCCGTGCATCCTGCACGGTCCCGTTCCTGTTCCATCCGGCGTGGCACGGGCGTCGGCCGCTGCTCGACGGCGGAATCCTCGACCGCCCGGGGCTCTTGGGTATGCCCGCGGGGGAGCGCGTGCTCTTTCACCACATCGTGTCGCGGTCGCCGCCGCCCAGGCGACGCGGGCCTGCGCGTGCCGGCGCGCGAGGGCATGGTCACGCTGCGCATCCACGGCCTGCCGCGCTCGGGCCCCTTCCGCCTGGACGAAGGCCGCCGCGCCCTCGCGGCCGCTCGAGAGGCCGCGGTCCGCGCCTTGGCGCTGCCGCTCGGCCCCGACGGCGTGGTGGACGTGGAGGCCTGACCGGGCCGACGGGACCTCCCTCGTCGGCCTCGCGCCCGGGCCGTGGCCGCTCGGCGCCTCAGCCGCGGAGCGCCTCGCGGACGACGGCGAAGAAGCGCCCCGCGGTGGCCCCCGCCTCGAGCGCCATCAGCGCCCTCGCCAGGCCCGCCATGTTCTTGTGGTCCGCGAAATAGGGGAGCTTCGGGAAGGCGCGCCAGTTGCCTCGCACCACGGTCTTCTGCGGGTGGTCGAAGAGGTGAGTGTTGTGCACGACGCCCGCGCCGGACACGATGTCCTCCTTCGTGTGCCCCGGGAAAGCGCCCCAGGTCGCGGCGACCAGCCCGTAGATCAGCCCGGGCCACACGTTCACGCCGACGCCGCCATAACGGAGCTCGCCGAGCGCCCGCTCGAGCGCGGGCCCGTGGCTCTCCTCGGTGGTGGGGTGCACGAGCACGCAGCACGAGAGCGTGCCCCAGCACTCCTCGTTGACGAAGCGGGTCGCGCGCTCGAGGAAGCGGCCGGGGTCCGGGAAGGGATCGCGCGAGAAGCCGTGCTTGGGGTCGTCTTCGGCGAGGTCGAGCGACACCTCCGCGAGCACGCCACAGAACGCCTCCTGGGTGAGCGCGTGCTCGCCTCGGCGCGCGGGCACGTCGGGGATGACGGTCCACGGCAGCTCGCCCTCGGCGACCTCCGCGGGGCCGAGGGCGCGCGCTCGGGGGTACGCGTCCACGAAGCCGCGATGACGCTCGGCCGCGCCCGGGTAATACGCGAGCCGCCGCGGCGTGCGTGCGAGCTCCTCGTGCAGGGCGGCGAGGAACGCCTCGCGCTGCAGCCAGCCGCGCGCCGTCACGAGCACCTTGGCGGCGTTGCAGTTGAAGCTCGCGTTCTGCGCGACCATCGACGCCACGTGCCGCGCCTGGTACGCGAGATCGCTCGCGGACCACGGCCCCGGCACGACGATCACCGGCGTCACGCAGCCGAGCTCGGCGGTGAACGGCTTCGTGTTCCGCGGCGTCCCGGCCGCCTTGTTCCGCGCGCGCTCCTCGGGGTCCTGCCCCCACACGATCGCGTCGTAGGTGCGGTCCGAGCCCGTGACGTGCAGCGTGTCGACGAGCGGGTGCGCGGCCGCGTGTGCCCCCACGTCCGCGCCGCCGTAGACGACGGCGAAGTAGCCGGCGGACACCAGCGGCGCGAAGGCCTCCTCCAGGCGAGGCCCCACGTGCTCGTTGACCGGGTTCATCTTGAGGAGGACGACCTCGTCCTCGACGAAGAGCTTGTAGAGTGCATCCATCGGCGCGATCGACGAGACGTTCCCCGCGCCCAGCACGAGCGCGACCGCGCCGTGGGCGGGCTTCGGCTCGCGGTAGATGCGCCCCTGGCTCGGCGCCTTCCCGGGCTCGATGTACACGTCCGCGGTGATCCCGCCCATGGTGAGGCGATCGAGCAGCGTGGTGGGGAAGACCCGCGCGACCGCCTGGCCCGACGGGAGCGTGCGCACGCGCGCGGGCCGCGGCGCGCCCCCCGCGACGAGCGCCTCGCGCAAGAGGCGGAGGTTTCGCACGGTGACCATGGGCCCGGCGAGCCACTCCTCGCCCGCGAGCGGCGAGGCGGGGTCGAGCCCCTTCAGGCGCGCGCCGCCCGCGGCCCACGCCTCGGCCACGCGGAGCACGCCCTCGAGGAGCGCGTCGAGCAGGGCGATGCGCTCGGGCACCGTGACGCGCAGCCACGCGTCCTTGCTCGCCGAGAGGCGGGTGAGCGCCGCGTCCACGTCCGCGAGGGGAGTGGGAGGGTGGGCGAGCGTTCCGGCCGCGCCCGGGCTGGCGGAGGGCGCCGGCGCGGGGCTCGGGGAGGGGAGCGCGTCCGTCCCGGCGCTCACGCGAGCCCCGCCTGCGCCCGGTCGAGGAAGCCGTCCACCGCGTCGGTGATGAGGCGGTTCCCGTCTTGTGTGTAAGACGCAAGCTTCGCCTCGCACGCCGGCAGCCGCCGGAGAAACTCGGTGACGCAGCTCGGGTCGTCGAGCGAGTCGGTGTGCATCCCGAAGCCCTCGTGCTCGAGGTACCTCGCGTTCAAGACTTGCTCGAACTGTCGGCGGAGCGGCACGGCGAGCATCGGCTTGTGCAGGTACACGGCCTCGCCCATCAGCGTGAAGCCGCCACCCGCGATGACCCCGCGCGCGCTCGCGAGGTCGTCGATGAACCCCTGCTCCGAGAACGGCCGGAAGCGCAGGTTGCCCTCGATCTGCTCGGCCTTGATGGTGCGTCGGATGCCGTAGATGCGGAACTCGGTGTCGAGCTTGCGGAGGCCCTCGACGAAGCTCTCGTTGCCCTCGGCGGTCTGGTAGACGAGCACGTGGTCGCCCTTGGTGGGGCGCGCGGCGAGGATCTCGGGGCGCAGGATGGGCGGGAAGAGCCGCGTGTGGTCCTTGCGCACGGGCGGGCGGAAGAACGTGGTGATGAAGTACTCGTCGCAGAACGGGAGCTTGCCCTTGATGAACGCCTTGGTGAGCTGAAACTCCGTCTTGTGCCCCTCGAGCACCGACTCGGGCAGCGTGCACCGGTTGATGATCTGCATGTTGTCGATGCTCAGAATGGGAAGGCGGTGCGTCTTGGCGTAGAGGTACGTCCACGACTCGAAGTCGCTGATGACCACCTCCGGCCGGAAGTCCTTGATGAGCTCGAAATACGCCGCGATGTTCTCCGGCAGCCCCGTGGCGCCCGTGAGCACGTTGCTCCACAGGGTCTTGCCCAGCCGCACGCGGTTCTCCTCGTAGATCATGTGGAGCCCGTGGATCTGGTTGACCCCGTCGAACCGCTTCGCGAGAAACTCGCTCGCCCGGCCCGAGACCATGATCTCCACGGTGTGCCCCGCGGCCACGAGGTGCTCGAGCATCACCCGTGATCGCATCGCGTGCCCCATGCCCTCGCCTACAACCCCGTAGAGGATCTTCATGGCCCCGCAGCATACGCGAACGGCGCGGCGTCGGCGCATCTGGAGCGAGACCCTCGACTACGAGGCGCTCGGCTCGCCGCGCACCCTCGCGCTGCTCCGTCGCTACGAGCTCGACGTGCTCGTGGCGGTCACCCCCTCCCTGGCCGCGGGGGCCGCGGACGTGCTGGCGCGGCTCGCCGGCGGCGGCGTGCGCGCCGCGATCTGGCCGATGCTCGACGACGCGGCGGGGCGGTGGGCCAGCGCCGCCACCCTCGACGGCTACGTGGCGTTCGTCGACGGGCTCACCGCGACGCTCGAGCGCGCGCGCGTCGACGTGGCGGAGGTCGCGTTCGACCTCGAGCCCCCGTTCGCGGCCGCGCGGGCGGCCTCACACGGCGCT
>CAZHGG010000030.1:0-17128 GCA_964531755.1 uncultured Polyangiaceae bacterium | reverse complement strand
CCCTGGTACTCGAAGGCGCCCCGGACGATGGCGGTGCAGAGCGCGTCCACGTCGCAGCCGTAGTGCGGCGAGGCGGGCGCGTTGCCGGCGTGGATCACGACGGGCACGCCGTGGGCGCGCGCGGCGTCGTAGACGTCGTCGAGGCGCGGATCGTCGGGGGCGAGGCGCTGCACGTGGCAGTGCAGCTTCACGCCGCGGAGGCCGAGCGGGCCGAGCGCCTCGTCGAGGATGCCGCGCGCGCCGTCCTCGCCGGGGAGCACGGTGGCGCAGGCGACGAGGCGCGGCTCCTCGGCGGCGAGCTCGGCGGCGAAGCGGTTGAGGAGCGGCGCGAGGCCGGGGGCGTGCGCGTAGTGCAGGCCCACGACGTGCGACACGCCGCGATCGAGGAGGAACCGGATGGTCTCGCGCGCGTGCAGCCGGTAGCGGATCGGCCAGCCGTAGCGATCGAACCAGCGCCACACGGCCTCGAACACGCGCGGCGGGAACACGTGCACGTGCGCGTCGACGATGGGGTGCGCGGCGAGGGGGTCGGGGACGGCGCCGGCGTCGGGCGTGGTCGTCATCAGAAGATCGGCGAGAAGCGATAGCCGAGGAGCGCGGGGAGCGGGCACGGATCACAGGTGGACGCGTCCCACGAATATTCGGTGACGACGGCCTTCGGGTTCTTCTCGAGCGTCCGGTCGAAGAGCGCCGTGTAGAACGAGCCGAACGAACCCTTCGCGTTCTCGGCGACGTCGAGGTTGGTGGGGATGGTGACGTTCGGGTAGTTCGCGACCTCGTAGCGGGTGTTCTTCGCGAGCACGTGGACGATGAGGTCTTGCGGGCCGTTCGCGTTCATCAGCCCGAGCCGCACGGGGAGCGCGAACTTGTCGGAGTCGTAGTGAAACCGGAGCGGCGAGAGGTTCGCCATGCCCCGCTCGAACGTCACCTTGCTGACGTCGACCTTGGCGACGAAGAACTTGCTGCCCTGCTGCACGTAGGGGCGGAAATAGGGCTCTGCCCCGGGGGGAATCGAGTACTTCTCGCGCCGCAGCCAGGTGTCGAGCCCGCCCGCGTCCTTCGCCGACAGAATGACGATCTCGTATTCGCCCACCGTGAACTGGGCCTCCACGGTGACGCCGAGATCCCCCGCGCGGCCCGCCGCCACCGCGGTCGGCGGCGCGGGCCTCGCCATGCCGCCTGACTTCGCCTCGTAGCGCGCGTGGTCGACCTCGCAGGGATCGCGCTCCCAGTATTCGACGAGCCGTGGCGCGGCGAGCTTGTCGAGCTTGTCGAAGATGGCCTTGGGGAGCGTCTTGACGTTCTCCTTCTGGAGAATGACGGGGACCGGGACGACGAGCGCGAAGTTCGCCGCCGGGCCCTCGTAGTTGTTCTGCATCGAGAGGACGGTCCGTGTGCCCTCCCGCATGAGCGCGACCTGCGTCGCGTTGTTGAAGAGCTTCGCGTCGGCCCCGCCGACGTAGAATCCGCAGAACGCGGACGCGGCCTTCGGCGAGGCGAGCGTCGCGAGCGCGACGAGCGCGGCGGTGGCGCACGAGACGGCAGGCTTCTTCATGAGGTCTCCATTCGGCGGAGCGTCTCCGCGCCTCGAGTGGACGACGGGACGCGGCCGCGCGCAAGGGCCGCGAGGCCTCGGCGCGCGAGCCCCCGGGCGCGCCCCGGGGTCGCCCAAGGGAATCGGCCACGACGCCGCCTTTTCCGGCGAGGCGAAGGGCGACGACGCTCCCTCCGGATCTCCGTTCTACGAGCGAGAACGCAGGACCTTCCCCGCCTCGTCGCAGGTACAATTCGAGCGCCAACTGGGGTTGCACAGCGCCGATCTGCGTGCATTCTACCGCCATGTTTCGGCCCGGCTCCGCTCGCTCCCTCCTCGCGGCCCTTCCGCTGATCGTGACCGCCTGCGCGGCGGACCTCCCGCGCGACGACGTGGCGGTGGCGCCCCAGGCGGTGCGGCTCGCGGGGACGTCGCGCGTGGAGGCTTACTTCACCACGCCCACGCCGGGGAGCACGGCCGCGCCCGCGCTCGAGACCGCCTTGGTGGCGTTGATTCAGAGCGCCGCTACTTCGATCGACGTCGCGGCCTACGACCTCGACCGCGCCTCCATCGTCGACGCCCTCGTCGCAGCGCACTCTCAGGGCGTCGCCGTGCGCTTCGTCGGCGACGGCGATCAGGCGTCACAAGCGGGCTACTCCGCGCTCGCGGCCGCGGGGGTCCCCATGGCCCTGCGGCCCGCGGGCAGCGCGATCATGCACGACAAGTTCGTGGTCGTGGACGGGCGGACCGTCTTCACGGGCAGCGCGAATTTCTCGGACAGCGACCTGCTCACGAACAACAACAACGCCCTCGCGATCGAGGACGTGACGCTCGCCGGCGCGTTCAAAGCCGAGATCGACGAGATGTTCGAGCACGGTCGGTTCGGGCGCGCCAAGCTCGACGTGACGGCCGGCAACGTGGTGGCGCCGAGCGGCGTCACCGTGGAGTACTTCTTCGGACCGCGCGACGGCCTCATGGCGCGCGTCCTCGAGCGCGTGGACTCCGCGCAGACCTCCGTCCACGCGATGGTGTTCACCTTCACGCGCTCAGACCTCCGCGACCGACTCATCGCCCGCCAGGGCGCGGGCGCGCGGGTCTACGCGATCTTCGATCAGCTCCAGGCCTCGGGCACGTACTCGCAGGACGAGGCCCTCGCCGCCGCGGGCGTGCCCACCTGGCTCGACGGCAACACGAGCGGCCTCCTCCACCACAAGGTGATGATCCTCGACGGGGACGCCCCGGGCTCCGATCCGATGGTGATCACGGGGTCCTTCAACTGGACCGCCTCCGGCGACACCGACAACGACGAGAACCTCGTGATCGTCCACAGCGCGGAGCTCGCGCGGGCGTACCTCAGGCAGTTCTGCGCGCTGCATGCGGTCGCGGTCCGCCACCCGAGCTCCACGGTGGTCTCCGACGCGGGCTGCGTTGGGCGCGCGATCGTCAACGAGGCCCTGCCCAACCCGACGGGCACGGATCTCGGCCAAGAGTACGTAGAGATCGCGAACGCGGGGTTCGCACCGCTCGACCTCGGCGGGTTCACCGTCCGGAGTGGCGGGAAGGTGCGCCACACCTTCCCCGAGCGGTTCTTCCTCCCGGCAGGCGGCGTCACCGTCGTCTACGACCGCGGGCACCGTGCTCTCGACTTCGGGCACCCTCGGTCTCGGGAACGCCGCAGGGAGCGTGGCGCTCCACGACGCCGCGGGCGGGGTCGCAGACGCGCTGTCCTGGACCGCCACCCGTGCGGGCGTCGCCAAGAACCGCAGCCCGGACGTGACCGTCGGCGGCGCGGTCGTCGACCACGACAAGGTCCCCCTGGTCACCGGCACGGCTCCGCGGCTCTCGCCAGGAACACACGCGGACGGCATGGCCTACGAAGGGGTCGGCGGCCTCGTGCCCGCGCGCGCCCCGCTCGCGGGGGAGCTCGTGATAAGCCAGCTCGCCACCCGCGGCCTGGCGTCGGCCTCCGACGAGTTCGTCGAGCTTTACAATCCCACGGACGCGCTGCTCGCGATCGGCGGGACGCGGCTCCAGTACCAACCCTCGACGTGCACTGGTTGGACGGATCGCTACGTGGTCCCCGGCGGCGTGGAGCTCAGGCCGGGGCAGTTCTATCTCGTCACGGGCTCGGGGTATGTCGTGCCCGGCTCGGGCCCCGCGGGCGAAGGGGCGCTCACGTCGGGGATCGCGGATGCCGGCTTGCTGCGCCTCTCGAGCGGCGCGACGACGCTCGACACGACGGCGTACGGCGCTGGCCTCGCCTGCTTTGGCGAGGGCGCGTCAGCCGCGCCCGGCCACGGGACCACCGCGAACGGGAAGAGCGTCGCGCGGCTCCCTTACAGCGCCGGCACCCCCTTCAGCCCGCTCACCCCCGTCCAAGACACGGACGTCAACAGCGTCGACTTCGCGGTGCGCGCCACCCGCGCGCCGCGCAACGGCGCGGTCATCACGCCCTCCCGCTGAGCGGCCCTCAGGGGTCGGCGAGCAGAGGTGCGGTGGACACGCTCGCGCTCCGGGTGAACCTGCTCGGGGACAGCTTCGAGCACGAAGACCAGGAGCGCGCGCCACGACCCAGCGGGTCGACGGCTCCTCGACCGCGCGGGGGGAGATGTCCGTCGGAAGCGCAACGAGACGAGCCTGGTCGCTCGACTGCGTCGTGCTCGGACACGCCGCGACCGTGGACCCGTTGCGGGCGCGGCGGCTTGGGGGCTAGGTTCCTCCCGTGATGAGCCCGCCGCTCCCGCCCGTGTCCGTCTCGAGGGCGCTCGTTCTCACGGATCTCGTCGGCAGCACGGCGCTCGCGCGCGGGGTGGGAGAGGTGCGGATCGCCGAGCTCTGGGCGCGCCACGACCGCATCGCGCGCGATCTTCTGCTCCAGTTCTCCGGCCGTGAGATCGACAAGTCCGACGGGTTCCTGCTCCTCTTCGACGACGTCCCGCAGGCGGTCGCGTTCGCGTCCGCGTACCACGCGGCGTTGGCCGAGCTCGCGGAGGCCGAGGCCATCCCCGACGGCTTCGCCGCTCGGGCCGGGATCCATTTCGGCCCGGTGACGCTCCGCGAGAATCCGCTGGCGGACGTGCAGCGGGGCGCCAAGCCGCTCGAGGTCGAGGGGATCGCCAAGGCCATCGCCGCGCGCACGATGGCGATCGCGATCGGGGGCCAGACGCTCCTCACGGCCGCGGCCCGTGACCGTCTGGACCTGACGTCGGACCTGACGGATGACACCGTCGTTCAGGGCCACGGTCTCTTCATGGTCAAGGGCGTCCCCGAGCCGCTGGCGCTCTACGAAGTAGGGATACGCGGCCGCGCTCCGCTTCTCCCGCCACCCGATGGCGACAAGGCGTTTCGGGTAGTGAAGGACGGAGACGGATGGCGGCCCGCGCGCGAAATCCCTTCGAATCTCCCGTCCGAACGCGACGCGTTCTTTGGCCGTAGCGCGGAGCTCCGAACGCTCGCGGACGAGCTCGAGGCCGGCGCGCGCCTCGTCTCGGTGCTGGGGCCCCCCGGGACCGGCAAGACGAGGCTCGCGCGGAGGTTCGCATCGCAGTGGCGGGGTGATTTTCCCGGTGGCGTCTGGCTCTGCGACTTCACGGCGGTGCTCTCTCTCGCGGACCTCTGCCAGGTCGTGGGCGCGGCGGCCGACATCCCGCCAGACCCGGGCGACCGCGTGGCCCACATAGGGCGTGTGCTCGCGGCGCGCCCTCGCACCCTCCTCGTGCTCGACAACTGCGAGGGGGTCGTCGAGCACGGGCAAGCGAGCATCGCGCTGTGGCTCTCCGTGGCGCACGATCTGGTGGTGCTCGCCACCAGCCGCGAGCGGCTTCGGCTGCGCGGAGAGCGCGTCGTGAGCCTCGAGCCGTTGCCGCTCCCGCCGCCGGAGCTCGGCCCCGCGGTCGCGCTCTTCGTCGAGCGCGCACGGCAGGTGCAGTCGCAGTTCGAGCTGACCGCAGAGAGCATCGCCATCGTGGGCGACGTCGTGCGCCGGCTCGACGGCCTGCCCCTGGCGATCGAGCTCGCCGCGGCCCGCGTGCGCTCGATGGACCCCGCGGCGATACGCGACCGCTTGCACCAGCGCTTCCGCATCCTCGTGGGGGGACAGCGCGACGCGGCGAGCCGTCAGGCGACGCTGCGGGGCGCGATCGACTGGTCGTGGGACCTGTGCTCCCCCGCCGAGCGGCGCGCCGCCGCGGCCCTCAGCGTGTTTCGGGGTGGGTTCGATCTGGCGGCCGCGGAGGCCGTGATCGGGGACGACCCCGACGCACCGCCGGCGTTCGAGCTCGTCGAGGCGTTGGCGGACAAGTCACTCGTGCGGACGACCGAGACCCGGGACGGCGTGCGCTTCAATCTGTACGAGTCCATCCGAGAATACCTGGCCGAGCGCCTGGAGTCGCAGGACGAGGGCGGCACGGCCCGGACGCGCCACGCGCAGTACTACGGCCAGACGTGCCCCCCGAACACCACGCGAACGCGCTGGCCCTCGGCCGCGCAGAAGCGCGCCGTGCGCGAGCTCGACAACCTCCGCGCTGCCCACGCGTGGGCGCGACAGCGCGCGCTCCAGGAGGCGCCGGGCCTCACCGTCGTGGTGGCTCAAGTCCTCGCGCTCGTCGGCCGGGTCACCGACGCGCTCGACGCCCTCGACGGCTTCGAGTCCACCGACCCCGCGCTCACCGTCGCGGCGCTGATGTGCCGGGGCCTCGCAGAGCTCGACCGGGGACGCCCCGACGTGGCCGTGGCGACGCTCTCGGCGGCCGTCGCGCGGGCCGACGAGAGTGGCCACCCGGTGCTGCAGGCGTTCCCACGCGGGAAGCTCGCGTTCTCAATGTGGCGTCTCGGACGCGCCGGCCTCAGGCCGATCGTGGAGGAAGCCCTCGCGCGCCTCCCCGAGGAGGTCGACCCGCTGATTCGCGCCGACGTCGGGTTCGTTCTGGGCGTGGAGGCGCTGCACGAGGGGCGCGTCGACGAGGCCGTCCCCTACTACGAGCGCTTCCTCGCGGCAGCCGAGGCGTCGCGAGAGCCGGCCGCGCAGATGGGCATTTACGGCAACATGGGGATTCTCCGCCGCGCGCAAGGTCGCGCCGAGGACGCCATCGAATGGTGCCGCCGCGCCATCGCGCTCGCCCGAGACCTCCACGACCGCACCCTCGAGGTGACGAACGCCATCACCTTGGCGACGCTCCTCTTCGAGACCGGGCAGCGCGATGATGGGCTCGCGCTCGCCTCGAGCAACCACGCGGCGACCAAGGCCCTCGGCGCGCGGAGACCCCACGTGTGGTTTACGCACCTTCTCGTCATCGCCCTGCTCGCCGAGGGCGACGTCGACGGGGCGGCGGCGCTGTGCGTGCTCAGCGAGGACGACCTTCGGACCGATCGCCGCGGGCGCGCCACCTACCTCGGTGGCCTCGCCTGCGTCAGCGCGGCGCGTGGGGCCATCGACGAAGCGGACAACGGCCTGGCGGAGGTCCGCGCGGAGGCCGAGGCGCTGCACGACCTTCCGGTCGACGAAGCCGTGGCCGCCTTCAGCGCGTGGGTCGAGGTGCAGCGCGCACGGCACGGGCGCGGGCACCGCGACGCCCAGCTGGCGGCGGCGCGAGCCCGCGCGGACACGCTCCGGGGGCTGTGGTCGCGCTTCGCCGACCGCGTGCGTCGGATGGCGGACGAGGTCGAGGCGGGCTGATCGCCCTCGGATGGACGGCCGTTCGAGAGCACGACGAGCCCGTTGAACCAGAAGAGGTGTGCCGCGAGGTGGTTCAATTTCTGACGGTACGGGTTCTCGACGGCAGGCCCCACACGCAAGTCCTGTGGCCCCGCGTCGGGGGTGGAGGGCGGCCAGGGGCGAGGGCTTCGCGGGCCGGGGTTCCGCTATCCTCGATCGTCGTGGAGGAGGACGACGACGCCTGGCTCGCGAGCGAGGGGATGCCCGGCACCTCCGAGGACTTTCTCCTACGCGTCGCGCGCGGCTCGGACGAGCCCGCGGCGCGCGAGGAGCCCGAGGACTTCGCCTGGGCCGCGCCCCGGTTCGAGATCCTTCGGCACCTCGGGACGGGGGGCTTCGGCGCCGTCTACGAGGTCTTCGATCGCAAGCGAGGCGCCCGCGTCGCGCTCAAGCGGTCTCTGCGCCTCGACCGCGGGACCGACGAACGACGTCGGTTCACGCGGGAGTTCCGGTCGCTCGCGGATCTCGACCACCCGAACCTCGTCCGACTCTACGAGCTCCACGGAGAGGAGGCGGCGTGGTTCTTCACGATGGAGCTCGTGCGAGGGCAGGACGCCCGCTCGTACGTGCGCGGGGAGCCGGGACAGGACCGCGGCGGCGTCCCGGGGGCCGGAGGCGAGGCGCGTGTGCGCGCGGTGTTCCGCCAAATCGCGGAGGGCCTCTGCTTCCTCCATCGGGCGGGACGGGTGCATCGCGACGTCAAGCCCGGGAACGTGATGGTCTCGTCCGATGGGAGGGTGGTGATCCTCGACTTCGGCCTGGCGGTGGACCTCGTGGACGATGCCACCCGCCTCGGAGTGGCGGGGACCCCTGGATACATGGCGCCCGAGCAAGGCCTGCCTGGCCCCATCAGCGCGGCCGCGGATTGGTACGCGCTCGGCATGATGCTCCACGAGGCCCTCGTGGGCCGCCTGCCCTTCCGGGGCTCGGCCTCTGAGGTCATGAACCAGAAGCGGTTGATCGATCCACCGGGGCCGATGGACGTGGCGCCTTGGGCTGGGGTGCCGGACGATCTCCACCGATTGTGCGTCGATCTGTCGAGGCGGGCGCCGGAGCAGCGGCCCTCCGGGGAGGAGGTCCTCGCGCGCCTCTCGACCCGGCGCGGCCCTCCACGACCGCGGTCGGAGCGGCAGGAGCCTGACTTCGTAGGCCGATGTGGGGAGCTCCAACGACTGCGCGAAGGGCTCGATGCGGTCCGCGCGGGGACGGGCGGTGAGGCCGTGGTGGCGCTCGTGCACGCGGCGTCCGGGATGGGCAAGACGGCGCTCGTGGGGCGGTTCCTCGACGAGCTCCGCGCGACCGAGCCACGCGCCGTCGTGCTTCGGGGGCGGTGCTTCGAACAGGAGTCGATCCCCAACAAGACCCTCGAGGGCGTCGTCGACTCGCTCGCTCGACACGTCTCTCGAATGCCCGCGACGGAGATCGCGGCGATCGCGCCCGACGACGTCACCGCGCTCGCGCGCGTGTTCCCTGCCCTCGACCAGGTGCCGGGTTGGCGTGCCTCGGCGGAGCCGGAGGCCGCGGACAAGCTCGGGGTCCGGCGGCGCGCGATCGCGGCGCTGCGGCAGCTCCTCGCCCGGCTCGCGCAGCGCGCGCTGCTGGTCGTGTTCATCGACGACCTCCAGTGGGGCGACGCGGAGGGAGGCGCGCTCCTCGCCGCGGTGCTGCGGCCGCCCGGGGCCCCTTCGATGCTCGTCCTCGGCTGCTACAGGACCGAAGAGGCGGAGCGGAGCGAGTGCCTACGCGTGCTCCTGCCCGCGCTCCGGCGCGCGAGCGCGCCAGCCATCGAGTGTCGCGAGATCGAGCTCGGAGCGCTCAGCGAAGGAGAGGCGCACGCGTTGGTGCGCTCGGCGCTGGGCGAGGGCGCCTCGCCCGCCGAGGCCTCGCGGTGGAGCCGAGCCGCGAGCGAGGCCGGAGGCTCGCCCTTCTTCCTCGTCGAGCTTTGTCGATTCTCCGCCGATGAAGCGCGGAGAGGCGCTCCGATCGACGACGCGCTCTCGCTCTCTGCGATGCTGCGGGCCCGTCTGGCGGAGCTCCCGGTCGATGCCCGCCGCGCGCTGGACGTGCTCGCCGTCGCCGGGCAGCCGACCGACCGTGGCGTGCTGGCGAAGGCCTCCGAGCTCACCGACAACGAGCCCTCGAGCGTCGCGCTGCTCCGCGCGCGATCGTTCCTGCGGAGCGGTGGAACCGACGACGCGGACGCGTCTTCCTGGTGCGAGACCTACCACGACCGCGTTCGGGCGGCCGTGCTCTCGGAGCTCGCGCCGGACGCGAAGAGGCGGCACCACGGGGCGCTCGCGAGGGCGCTCCTCGCGCACTTCGCGCAGGGATCCAAGCCCGACCTCGAGCTGCTCGCCACGCACTTCGAGGGGGCGGGCGAGACCGCGACCGCCAGCCGAACCTGGGCCGACGCCGCCGACTCCGCCATGGAGTCCCTCGCCCACGAGCGCGCCATCCGCCTGTATCGCCAGGCGCTCTCAGGCCTGGCCGGCGAGCGCGACGCTGCCCGGAGACGCGCTCTCCACGAGAAGCTGGGGGGAGCGCTCGCGCTGGCTGGCCACGCGCGCTCGGCGGCCGTGGCGTACGTGGCCGCCGCCGAGGGAGCGCCGACAGAGGCCAAGATCGCCATGCACCTCCTGGCGGCCGAGCACTACCTGAGGAGCGGCCACCTGGACGAAGGCCTCGCCATGCTCCGGGGTGTGCTCGACGCCACGGGCGTGTCGCTCCCGGCGACGGCCGTCGGAGCGCTGGGTCGAGCCATCGTGCTCATGGGCTTGCTCGGGGTGCGTGGCGTCGGGCTGCGGCCGAGTGGCATCTCCCGGGGAGGGCACGGGGCGAGAACAGCGAGGCCTCGCGCGCCCGCTCCGGACGACCTCGCTCGCATCGACGCCTGGTCCGCGGCGTCACGGGGCCTCTTGTACGCCGATCCGGCGCGAGCGTTCTACTGCCACATGCGCTGCGTCTGGCTGGCCCTCGAGGCAGGGGATGACGAGCGGCTCCTCCGGGCGCTCGTCCTTCACCACGGCTTCCGCGCGTCGCTCCGGGGCGAAGCGCCATCGCCGGCCTCCGAGTCGAGCCTGGAGGGTCGGATCGCGGAGCTGCTCGAGTCGCTCCGGGGCTCCGGCCCGCGGTTTCACGCGGCCGCCGGGCTCGTGGAGTCGGGGCGGGGCATGGCCAAGGTCCTCGGAGCCCGTTACCTCGACGCGCGCAAGCACCTGGAGCGCGGGGAGGCGGAGCTCTCGTCCTGCCCCATCCGCGTGGGCAACGATCTCACGCTCGCGCGGGTCTGGCTGATCACGGCCCTGTACGGGCTGGGGCAGTGGAGGGAGCTCGCGCGGCGCCACCCGATCTTCCTCGCCGAGGCGAGGGAGTGCGGGGATCGCTTCGCGGAGGTGACGCTCTCCCCCTTCGGTGTCCTGCTCGAGCTCATGGCGGATCGGCCGGAGGGGGCGCGGGAGGCGATCGATCGCATGGATCGGTGGCGGTCGTCGGCGCGCGCGGCGCAGCGCTCGGTGGGCTTCAGCCCGGTCGTGACGACGCTCCTCTACCGGGACGAGGGCCGCGGCGACGCGGCGCGGCTCGCGACGCCGCGGCTGTGGAGGCACCCCGGGTTGTTGCTCGGCGTGCGCACCAGCAAGACGGTGGGTGTATACCTCACCTACTACTGCGCCGCCGTCGATCTCGCCTCCGCTGCGACCTCGGAGGGGGCGCGGCGTGGGAGGAGGCTCCGCGCCGTCGAGCGCTCCGCCGGCGCGCTGGCCCGCCTGGACACGCCGTTCTCTCGCGCCTCGGCGTCGGCCGTCCGAGCTGCCGCGGCGGCGTGTCGCGGCGAGCGCGACGCGGCGCGCGTGCTCGTCGCGGAGGCCGAGGCCCGGTTCGCCGCGCTCGACATGAAGCACTACGTGGCCGCCGCGCGCCGTCGTCGCGGCGAGCTCCTCGGCGAGGAGCGGGGTCGGGCGCTCATCGTTTCGGCGGACATGGAGATGCGGGCAGAGGGCGTCGTGAACCCTGCGCGGATGGCCGCGGCGCTCTTGCCGGGGCGTTGGTAGAGCGCCCCCTCCACGCGCGAGCGGCGGTCGAGAGGGACCTTCGGCGACCGGTCACCTAACGACTCCGCCCGACCAGCCCTTCGGCGCGTCCGACCTCGAGCAGGCGCTCCTTCAAGAGCTGAAAGCGCTTTCGGAGACGTGCGGCCTCCCGCTTCAAGTCGTCCTCCCCGAGCTCGCCGGCGTCGTCCTCGTCTCTCATGGCCAGCGCGCAGTCGATGAACGAGAGCTTCTGGTCGACGCGCAAGATGAGCAGCGCCCGGTCGTCGGGCGGCAGGTCGTCACGGAGCTCCGCGAACCGGTTCTTCGTCTCCGTCCGGAGGAACGAGCGCGTCCGGCTCCGGATGTCCGCCGCGATCGCCTCGATCTGCGAGTAGGCCTCGACCGGCATCTCCCGCGCCGCGCGCCGGCCCCGATCGCGTCGGTGGCGCAGCGACGCCTTCCTCGCGATCCCGAACGCCCAGCTCCGGAGCGAGTGCCTCCAGTCGAACGCCCCGATGCCTCGCCACACCCCCTCCGAGAAGAGCGAGAACACGTCCGCGGCGGCGGCCTCACCCCCGTTGAACGCGATGAGAAACCGATAGATCTCCGGCCCATAGCACCGGAGCGCCGCGGTCGTGGCCGCGTCGATGTCGCCGGCCTCTGCCCGGGTACGGATCTCTTGGTCGATCTCGCCTCGCGGAGGGTCCACGTCGGACGAGGATAGCGCGCGCCAAAAAAAAGTGAGCCGCGGCGGTTCACATCGGTTCGCGTCGGGAAATACCCCTTCGAGGAAGGAGTACCCCATGAGAACGAGGACGATCGAGACGGAGCTCCGGGCGCGCGTGGTGTGGCTGCTGGCGGGGCTGGTTCCCCTCACCGCTGCGCTCCCAGGCTGCTTCGAAGACGAGGACCCGGCTGCGCCGATCGCGCGCCCGGCGGACGCGGGCGCGGACGCGGCGACGGCCCCGGACGCCCGCACCCCAGGCACGGGAGAGCCCGACGCCAGCGCGCCCGGCGACGCCGACGCGAACGCGCCCACGGAGGGAGGCAACGCGCCCGCGAAGGTCGCAGACATCGCCGCCGGCTTCGCTCACACCTGCGTTCGCCTGGAGACCAACGCCGTGCGCTGCTGGGGCGCGGGGACCTACGGCCAGCTCGGGTACGCGAACGGGAACAGCATCGGCGACCTGGCCACGCCGGCGTCCGTGGGCGCCGGCGACGTGAACGTCGGGGGAGCCGTCGCGGAGCTCGCCCTCGGGGATGACCACACGTGCGCTCGAACGGCGAGCGGCGGGGTGCGGTGCTGGGGCAGGAGCGAGCACGGCCGACTCGGGTACGGCAACGTGAACGACATCGGGCTCCTTGCGGCGCCCGCCGCGGCCGGGGATGTGAACGTCGGGGGACCCGCGCTGGGGCTCGCGGCGGCGTGGAGCCACACCTGCGCGCGCATGGCGGGCGGGGCGGTGCGCTGCTGGGGCTTCGGCCGCCACGGCAAGCTCGGCTACGGCAACACGAGGGACATCGGCGACGACGAAGCGGCCGGCGCCGGGGGCGACGTGAACGTCGGGGGCGCGGTCGTCCAGGTGGCCGCGGGCGACGATCACACCTGCGCCGTCCTCGACACGGGCGCCGTCCGTTGCTGGGGCCGGGGTGAGTACGGCCAACTCGGCTACGGCAACACGAGGGACATCGGCGACGACGAGACCCCGGCCTCCGCGGGGGACGTGAACGTGGGCGGGCCCGTGGCCCAGATCGCCGCAGGCTACGCGCACACGTGCGCTCTGCTCCGGAGCGGTGCGGTGCGCTGCTGGGGCGCGGGCGGCAGCGGCCAGCTCGGCTACGGCAACGCGGTCACGATCGGCGACGACGAGGCGCCGGCCTCCGCGGGGGACGTGAACGTGGGCGGGCCTGTGACGCAGATCGTCGCCGGCTACGTGCACACGTGCGCACTCCTCAGCGCGGGCACCGTGCGCTGCTGGGGCCAGGGCAACACGGGGCAGCTCGGCTACGGCAGCGTGTTCCCCGTCGGCGACGACAAGACCCCGGCCGGGGTGGGAGACGTGAGCGTCGGGGGCCGAGTCGTGAAGCTCGCCGCCGGCTACGCGCACACCTGCGCGCTCCTGAGCACGGGCGCCGTTCGCTGTTGGGGATTCGGCGCGTCCGGCCAGCTCGGCTACGGCAACACGAGGTCCATCGGCGACGACGAGCTCCCGAGCAGCGCCGGCGACGTCCCGCTGTTCTGAGCGCGTCCCGGACGTCCGACGCGAGGGTCTGCCGCGCTGCGCGCGGAGAGCGGTCATGCAGTGGGGCGCTCGCTCACCTCTGCTCGCGCCGTGACGGTGAACGAGAAGCGCCGACGCCCTCAGACGCGCAACAGGTCGTCGACGATGCGCTCGCTCTCGGTCCACAAGCGCTCCGCCATGCCGTCGTCTTGGGCGTGCGCGGACGGCTCCTTGCGCTTGCAGTCCGCGAAATAGGCGCCCGTGACCTGTGCCACGGAGGGATGCGCGGCGAGGAGCGTCTGGGTGGCTGCGCCCTGCTCGACCGTCTTGAACGATTTCGCCTCGATGCTCGCGAACACGGCCTCGCCGATGTGGCGCGTGAGGTTCGTCTTGATGACCCCAGGGTGCAGCGCGTTCGCCGTCTGTCCCGACGGCAGGCGCTTCGCGAGCGCGCGCGCGAAGAGAATGTTTGCGAGCTTCGACTGCCCGTAGGCCTTCCACGGCTGGTAGCCCTTCGCGAGCGAGAGGTCGGCGAACGCGATGCCCCCATCGGGCGTGTTCATGTGCGCGCCGCTCGAGACGACGACGACACGTCCGCCTTCGGCGAGAGCGGGCAACGCGCGCGTGACGAGCGTGAAGTGCCCGAGGTGGTTCGTGAGGAACTGGAGCTCGTGGCCGTGCTTCACCTCACGCTCGGGCAACGCCATGATGCCCGCGTTGCAGACGATGGCGTCGATCTTCTGGCCCCGGTCGACGAGGGTCCGCCCGGCAGCGGCCGCCGAGCGAGGCTCCGAGAGCTCGCAGGCCAAGGGAGTTCCGTCGATGCCGAGAGCGCGCAGGGCCTCGCGCGCCTTCTGTTCGGTGCGCGCGGTCCCGACGACATGCGCCCCCCGGAGCGCCAGGACACGCGCGGTCTCCATGCCGATACCTGAGTTGCAGCCAGTGACGACCATGGTCTTGCCGGCCAGCGAGAGGCCCGCCGTCACGTCTTCTGCAGTCGAGGAGAAGCCGAATGGTGTCGCGTTCGTCGTGGTCATGTGGGCTCCGGGGGGGCGTTCGGGTGCTCGTGCGCGAACTCTAGCAGCCGTTCGCGGATGGTTCTCACGCGCCGAGCGGACCCATCCTACCGAAGTACACCGTCCTCGGGCGCGAGGGGCTTGGGAAGGTCGGTCTCTCCGAGCCTCGTTCGGGCCTCGATCTCGATGTTCCTCGCGATGGACGCGATGGGGAGCGCGTTCTCGGTGCCCCGGAAGGGGTCGTCCAGCTCGTCGCCGATCGCGTCGAGGCTGAAGAGCGCATACGAGACGAAGAAGACCACGATCGGCGTGAGCGAGTGGACCGTCTCGGCGACGCCGAAGGGCAGCAGGAAGCAGTAGAGCGCCACCGCGCGATGGATGAAGATGAGGTAGCTCAAGGGCGTCGGAGTGTTCTTGATGCGCTCGCACCCACCGACGACGTCGGTCAGCCCGACCAGCGTGGTCTCCATCGTCGCGACATGCCGCGTCCGGGTCCAGCCGCGAGACCTCGCGTGGGCGAGCTCGGCCCCCAGCCGGTGGATGAGCGCGGCCGGCGGACATCGCTCGCCTCGGAGAGAGGCGATCTCGTCGTCGTCGAGAAACGGCCGCAACGCGGCCTCGTCACGCTCGCGTCGGAGGTGCAGGCGCAGCGAATGCGCGAGGGCGACGAGCCGGTAGGTCATGGCCCGTCGGAAGGTCGCTACCTCGCTCTCCACGGCCGCGCTCGGAGCGCCGTCGACCAGCGGAGCGCTCACGAACATCGCGAGCTCTCGAAGGAAGGACCGCGACCCGTTGACGAGCGCTCCCCACAGCTTGCGCCCCTCCCAGAAGCGGTCGTAGCTCGCCGTGTTCCGGAAGCCGAGGATGATGCCCAGCGGGAGCCCGGTGATCAAGAACGGGCTCACGGTCAGCGTGAGGTGGTGCGTGTTGAAGCGCTGGAGCGCGGTGATCACGAGAGAGACCGCCGTCACCACGAGCACCCGGGGCATGATGCGGGGCATGACGCTGCCCTTCACGCGCACCACCATGGCGATCCAGCTCTCGCGTTCGTAGAGGATCACGGCTGCAGCCCCTTCGCGACGACGGGCAGGAGCGCCACACCGAAGTGCTCGACGATCAGGTTGGCGAGCGGGTCGTTGCGGATCTTCTCGACCATTCGGCTCGTCTGTGTCGGGTCGTTGCCCATCACCATCACTTGCCGCAATCCGAGCGCCTTCACGGAGTAGAAGAGGCCGGCGATCGCGTAGGGGCCGAGCGGCCCCATCGGGAGATCGAAGGCGGAGCCGCTCATCGTGAACACCGTGTTCGGCTCGTAGCTCTGCACGGGGCACCCGGTGATGTCGGCGAAGCACGCGAGCGCCTGCGCCCGAGAAGCGCGAATGTCGCTCATCGCGAGGAGGCCGACGAGAGGCCGCTGGCCCTCCGCCTGGCGCGCGCGATCGAGCGCGGCGGCGGGGAGGGCCGCGAGGCGCTCGTTGATGATGCGCTGGCCTTCGTCCCAGAATTTCCCGTCGGGCTCGCCGCCGTCGATTCGCACGTAGGCGTTCCTCCGGTAGTCCTGGATACCGGCCGTCACGTGGACGCGAAGCCCCCGGAGATCGCGGTCCGTCCGTAGCGCGCGCTCCATCACGGCCTTCTGGAGTCGGGTGTGAGTGCGGAGATCGTCCACGCTCCTCACCCAATCTCCCGCGAGATAGCCGTCGTAGCCATAGCGCTTCCAGAGGAGGCGTCGCACGGATTGCTCGCAGTCGACTCGGAGCTTCTCGCCGTGTGCGAGGTCGACGGTAGGCGCGAGGTCGATGACGAGGCGCTCGAGGTCCACCGCGACGCGCGTCGCGGCGAGCATACCGCAGTTGAACGCCGAGTCGCGCTCGACCTCGATCTGGTGAAGGCCGCAGCGATACCTCTCGTCCCCCGCGATGGTGAGCTCCCCGTGAGACTGAATGTGCACGAAGTACTCGATGGCGTCGGTCGGGCTCGCGTCTCGCTGGGTCGACTCGATGATGCGGCGCACGTCGGTGATGACGTCCCCTGTCACGAACGTGCCTGGTGTGCGGAGCACGAAGAGCTCACTTCGGACGCCCCGCGCCAGGTACTCTCGGCGCACCTGCTCGACGACCTCGAGGTGCACGCGTCCGACGTCGCGCGCGTCGGAGCACCCAATGAGCACGTGGACCTGCGTGGTCGACATCGGAATACCCTACCTTCCCGACCGCGCTTCCGCGATCGTTTCGCTCGGGTCCCTTACAGTCCGTGCGTGCGAATTTTCCCGCACACCGCTCACTGGCGTCGTCTCGGGTCGATGCCTCATGCACTCCCAAGAAGACCTCCATTCCGGCTCAAGCTCGCGACCGGCCGGGGGCAAGAAGAGCACGGGGACGGGCCCGAATGGAGAGCTCCCAGAACAACCGCGCGTGAGGGGCCACCCTCCGTCCGTGTCACCGCCGACGGCGGCGCGCCAAGGCGAGCGCGGTCGCGGTCGCGGCGACGTAGAACCATCCATCGTGCCCGCTCGGAGGGGCGAGCCCGCAGCCGCCTCCGTCGCCGGGCGCCGCACCGCTCGCGACCGCGCTCCCCGCGTCCGGGCTGCCCGCGTCCGGGCTGCCCGCGCCTGC
>CAZHGG010000029.1:16428-17181 GCA_964531755.1 uncultured Polyangiaceae bacterium | reverse complement strand
CGGCGGAGGGCGCGGGCGGTCGAGCGCGCGGCGCGTGTACGTGCTCCGCGGCGGCGAGCCTGTGGCCGTCGACGTGCGCACCGGCCTCACCGACGGCACCTCCACCGAGGTGCTCTCGGGGGAGCTGCGCGAGGGCGACCTCGTCGTGCTCGACGCGCTCGCCAAAGGCGTCAAGCCCGCGGCGACCGCGATGCCGGGCATGGCCCCCACGCGGGGCGGCGGCGGGCGCCGCTCCGGAATCTGAGAACATGAGCGAGGACGCGCAGATACGAGTGATCGACCTCACCAAGGTGTACCGCACCGGGGACGTGGAGGTCCGCGCGCTCGACGGCGTGTCGCTGACGGTCGAGAAGGGCGAGTTCGTCGCCATCATGGGCACGTCGGGCAGCGGCAAGAGCACGCTCATGAACGTGCTCGGCTGCCTCGACCGGCCCACGAGCGGCCAGTACTTCCTGGCCGGGCGGGAGGTGTCGCGCCTCGACAAGAACGCGCTCGCCGAGGTGCGCAACACGTACCTCGGCTTCGTGTTCCAGAACTTCAACCTGCTCTCGCGCACGACGGCGCTCGAGAACGTCGAGCTGCCGCTGCTCTACCAGGGCGTGGGCGGGCGGGCGCGCCGCGAGCGGGCGACCGCCGCGCTCGAGCGCGTGGGGCTCGGGGCGCGCCTCGACCACACGCCGAACCAGCTCTCGGGCGGCCAGCAGCAGCGGGTGGCGATCGCGCGGGCGCTGGTGGGCGAGCCCAAGGTGATCC
>CAZHGG010000029.1:0-16418 GCA_964531755.1 uncultured Polyangiaceae bacterium | reverse complement strand
CAACCTCGACACCCGCACGAGCCTCGCGGTGATGGCGCTGGTCCAAGAGCTCGCGAAGACCGACATCACCGTGGCGCTCGTCACGCACGAGCCCGAGATCGCCGAGTACGTCTCGCGCGTGATCGTGGTGCGCGACGGCAAGATCCGCGAGGATCGGCGGCAGGAGGCGAAGAAGGTCGAGCTGCTCCCGCCGCTGGTCACGCCGCCGCCGGGGAGCGCGCCGTGAGCGGGGGGGCCCGGCCATGAACCCGCTGCAGACCTTCCGCATCGCGGTGCGCGCGATCGTGCGCAACAAGATGCGCTCGTTCCTCACCGTGCTCGGCATCGTGATCGGCGTGGCGGCCGTCATCGCGATGATGGCGGTGGGCGCCGGGGCCAAGGCGCGCATCGAGTCGGCGTTCGCCTCGATGGGCACGAACCTGCTCGTCATTTTGCCGGGCTCCACCACCTCGGGCGGCATGCAGGGCGGGTTCGGCTCGCAGCCCACGCTCACGTGGGACGACCTCACCGCCATCCAGCGTCAGGTGCCCTCGGTGCGGCTCGCGGCGCCGCTGCTCCGCGCGAACTCGCCCATCATCGGGGAGTCGGGCAACTGGATGACGTCGGTGAACGGCACCTCGCCCGAGTACTTCGACATCCGGAGCTGGAGCACCTCCGCCGGCGAGCCGCTGCGTCAGGCCGATCTGGACGCGCAGAACAAGGTGGTGGTGCTGGGGCAGACGGTGGTCGAGAAGCTCTACGGCTCGAGCGTGAACCCCGTGGGCCAGGTGGTGCGCATCCGCAACATCCCGTTCGTCGTGGTGGGCGTGCTCGAGAAGAAGGGCCAGTCGGCGACGGGCCAAGACTACGACGACATGGTCTTCATCCCGTACACGGTGTTCGCGCGGAAGATCCAGGGTGGGCTCGGCAAGTACCTGAACGGCACCATCTACGTGTCGGCGACCTCCGGCGACACGGTCGCGCGCGCGCAGGCGGACATCACCGCGCTGCTGCGCGAGCGCCACAGGCTGCCCGGCACCGACGACGACTTCTCCATCCGGAACCTGAGCGAGCTCGCCGGCGCGCAGGCGGCCGGCACCGAGACGATGACGAGCCTCCTCGCGAGCGTCGCGGCGGTGTCGCTGCTCGTGGGCGGCATCGGCATCATGAACATCATGCTCGTGAGCGTCACCGAGCGGACGCGCGAGATCGGCATCCGCATGGCCATCGGCGCGAAGCCGCGGCAGATCCTGCTCCAGTTCCTCATCGAGGCGGTGACCCTCAGCGTGGCGGGGGGCCTCGTCGGGGTCGCGCTCGGCGTGGGGGTGTCGGAGTGGATCGCCGCGAAGTTCGGCTGGGCGACCGCGGTCGATCCGAACGTGGTGGCCGTCGCCGTCGCGTTCAGCGCGTTCGTGGGCATCGCCTTCGGGCTGTACCCGGCGCGCAAGGCCTCGCAGCTCGACCCGATCGACGCGCTCCGCTACGAGTGACGCGCGCCTCGATTGCCGCGCGGAGGGCGCGCGCGGTAGCGTGAGCCCATGGGCCGACGCGTGGGCAGGACGCACCTCGGCGCCGCGATCGCCGTCGCGTTCGCGTGGGTGGGCGCGCCGTCCGCGGCGAGCGCGTGCGAGAAGGACCTCGCGCCCCTCCCCGGCTACGGCCGCGTCGCGGCGCCGACCGATCGCCTCGGGTGCAACCTGGTCGCCGCGGGCACCGGCGAGCACCTGCTCTACTACGGCGCGGCGGTCCTCTCCACGATGGAGCTGAGCGCCTCGGGCGCCGACCACCGCCTCCGCGTGGCGCTCGAGGCGGACGTGGGCGGGCGCGGCTTCAGCGACGCGATGGTGGTGGCGGGGTACGTGGGCCCGCCCGCGGTCGGCGCGCTCCTCTACGGCGCGGGCCTCGCGACGGGGAAGGGCCGATGGGCGGGCGCGGGCGCCGCCGCGCTCCAGGCGATGACGGTCACGTTCGCCGCGACGGTGCTCCTGAAGGGCCTCACAGGCCGGCCCTTCCCGAACCACGGCGGCGATCCCACGGCGCCGGAGCGGCTCCAGCACCCCGAGTGGGCGCGCGAGTGGCGCGGTCCGCGGCTCGAGAACAGCGCGTGGCCCTCGGGGCACACGTCGGTCGCGGTGAGCCTCGCCGCCGCGCTCGCGAGCTACTACGTCGACACCGAGTGGGTGGCCTGGCTCGCGTACCCCGCGGCCTCGGCGATCGCGCTCGGGATGGTGAACGGCGCGCACCACTGGGCGTCCGACGTGGTCGCGGGGGCGCTCCTCGGCCAGGCCGTGGGGAGCAGCGTGGGGCGCGATTTTCGACGCATGCAAGATGCACGCGAATCGCCGCCCCCGCGGCTGAAGCTCGTGCCGTTCGGGGCGGGCGTGGCGCTCGTGGGCGCGCTCTGACGCGCGCGTAGGGCCGCGCGCCTCGGTTGGCCACGGGCGGCGCGCGCGGTAGCGTTACGGCATGGGCCCCTTGCAACTGCCGCGCGTGGTCTCCCTCACCGCTCTCCTCGCCGCGGTGAGCGCCCTCGGGTGCGCGCCGCCGCCGCAGCCGATCCCCACCCTCCCGCCGCCGCCCGTGCACCCCGTCGCGAGCGCGGCCCGCGACGACGAGCCGCCCCCGGCGCCCGCGAGGAAGGCCGCGCCGGTCGAGACGGCGAAGAGCGAGGAGCACGACGACGACGAGCCCGAGGGGCGCGAAGGGCTCGTCGCGACCCTCGGCGCCCTCCAGGGCAGCGGGATCGACCTCACCAGCCTCTCCGCGGGCGGCAGCGGGCTCGGCGCGGGAGGTGGCGGCGCCACGGGCGGAGGGATCGGCCTCGGCAGCGTCGGCACGATCGGCCACGGCGCGGGCACGGGGACCGGCTTCGGGCGCCTCGGGAGCGGGGCGGGCCCCACCGTCACGCTCCGCCAGGGCGCCACGCAGGTGGTCGGGCGTCTCCCGCCCGAGGTGATCCAGCGCGTCGTGCGCATGAACTTCGGCCGCATGCGCCTCTGCTACGAAACGGCGCTCCGCGCGAACCCCAAGCTCGCCGGGCGCGCGAGCGTGCGCTTCGTCATCGGGCCCACCGGCGCGGTGGCGTCCGCGGCGCCGGGGCCGACCGACTTCGCCCCGGCGGCCCTCCAGGCCTGCCTCGCGTCCGCGTTCCAGAAGATGTCCTTCCCTCGGCCCGAAGGCGGGGGCAGCGTCACGGTGATCTACCCCGTCCACTTCGCGACCGATCCGCCGGATCCATCGCCGCCGCCGCCCGGCGCGAGGAGCGCGCCCCCCCCTCCACCACCGCCCGCGAGGCGCACGCCCCCGCCGCCGCCCAAGAGCCCGCCGCCCAAGAGCCCTTGAGCGAGGAGGCGCGCGCCGTCAGCCCGCCTGGGCGAGCGCGGTCACGTAGGCCTCGAGGTTCCGGAGGTGCTGACGGCCACCCTCGATCGCGAAGCCCGAGACCTTCTCGTCGCGCTCCGCGCGCGTGGGGCATACGAGCCGCATCGAGACCCGGGTCTTGTCGTCGCCCTCGGCCGTGAGCGTGATCTCGGCGCGGAACATGACGGTCTCCCAGTCGCCGTGGTCGTACACGATGCGCTCGGGCTCGGTGAGCTCGACGTAGGTCGCCTTGTTCGGCCACCGCTTGCCGTCGGGGCCGATCATCGCGAATTTCCACACGCCGCCCACGCGCACGTCTTGCTCGACGTCCACGTTCGTGAAGCCGTCGGGGCCCCACCACGTGTTCACGTGCGCCGGGTCGGTGAGCACCTTCCAGACGAGTGCCCGCGGCGCGGCGACCACGCGCTCGAGGCGGATCTCGCGCTCGGTCGCGTCGAGGTAGGCGTCGAGGCTCGCGAACATGCCGCCGAAGCCCTGCGTCATCCCGGGCCGCGCGCGATCGAAGGTGGCGACGGCCTCGTCGTCGGCCTCGTAGGGCTGCCAGGTGACGGTGACCTTGGTCTCGCCGGGGCCGGCGTCTTCGAACGTGGTGGTCGCGAGCATCTGGAGGGGCCAGCTCGCCGCCATCGGGTGGCGACAGAGCGCGCCGTGCTCGTCGGAGAAGCTCTGGAGGAAGACGAGCTTCTCGTCGGGGACCACCTCGCGGTAGAGCTGCTTGCCCCAGGTCTTCTCGCCCTTGGCGTCGGCGTAGCCGTAGTGGCACTCGCCGCCGGGCCGGATGTCGAGCGCGAGCTTCACGACCTTGGCGCCCGCGGGGCCCATCCAGCGCGCGAGGTGGAGGGGATCTGTGTGCATCTGGTAAACCAGCGGGCGGGGCGCGCGGAACACGCGGGAGATGCTGAAGGGCTGGGTCGGTTCGCTCATGGGTCCTCGGTCGGTTCGGGCGTGGCGGGTTCGGGTGGGACGGGTGACGCGACGGGTGACGCGACGGGTGACGTGACGGGTGACGCGACGGGTGACGTCTGCAGCGCGTGGAGGTAGGCGTCCAGGCGGTCGAAGCGGGCTTCGAAGTCCCGCCGGGTGTGCTCGATCCAGTCGACCGCCGCGCCGAGGGGGCGCGCATCGAGCCGGCACGGGCGCCACTGGGCGTCGCGGCCGCGCGTGATGAGCCCGCTCTCCTCGAGCACCTTCAGGTGCCGCGAGATGGCCGGGGCGCTCAGCTTGAAGGGCCTCGCCAGCTCCTGCACCGACGCCTCACCCTCCCGAAGGCGCGCGAGGATGGCGCGGCGCGTGGGGTGCGCGAGCGCCGAGAACGTGCGGCTGAGGGGGTCGGTGGGCATACTTAACCGAGGCGTTAATTAACGTATAGGTTAATTACATGGGCGGGTCAAGCGCCCGCGCTCGCTCTGACCGGACGCGCCTCGGCCATCTGGCGGATGCCGCGGAGGCGCGCCGGCCGGCACGCTCGAGGCATGACCCTGCCCCACTCCCACACCGCCCCATCCTCCGCCATCACCCTCTACGGCTTCCCGCGCTCGTGGGGGCTCCCGAACATGAGCCCCTACTGCATGAAGGTCGAGACTTACCTCCGGCTGGCTGGCGTCGAGCACCGGCGCGCCGTCGGCGACCTGCGCGTCGCGCCGCGCGGTCAGATGCCCTATGCCCTCGTCGACGACGCGACGATCGGCGACTCGGACGCGATCATCGACGCCGTGATCCGCAAGACGGGCGTCGACCTCGATCGCGGCCTCTCCGCGGCGCGCCGCGCCGAGCACCGCTGCCTCGCGAGGATGCTCGAGGAGTCCACCGTGTGGGTGCTTCGCTACGGGCGCTTCATCGACTCCGGGTACGAGGACCTCCGAGAGTTCATGGACGCGATCCTCCCCGCCGGCGCGCGCCTCTTGCTGCGTCCCATGATCCGCCGGGCGATGCGCCAGGCGCTGCAGGCGCAGGGCCTGGGCCGGTACTCGCGCGACGAGATCTACGCGTTCGGGCGGCGAGATCTCGACGCCGTCGCGGACCTGCTGGGCGACCGCCCGTTCTTCGGCGGCGACGCGCCGACGCGGGTCGACTGCACGGTGTTCGCGTTCACGGCGAGCTTCCTCTGCGAGCACGCGCGCTCACCGATGACCGACCACCTGGCGTCCCGGCCGACGCTCGTGCGCTACACGGAGCGGATGCGCGCGCGCGCCTTCCCCGAGCTGCCGTCCTGGATCGGCGCTCGCGTAGGCGCGCCGATCGACGAGGTCGAGGCGGCCTGAGCGCCCACGCGCGCTACGCGCGCTCCGCGCGATAGATGCCTCTCGAGGACGCGAAGGTGGCGACGCCCGAGCGCGTGCGGGTCCCCGTCTTGTCGAACACGTGGGCGAGGTGGGTCTGCACGGTCCTCGGGGAGAGCGCGAGGCGCGCCGCGATCTCCTTGTTCGTCAGGCCCTGCGCGACCAGGCAGAGGACGTCGACCTCGCGCGGCGTCAGCTCGTTCGGGTACCGAGGCGCCACCTTCGCCTGATGACCGCCCGCCGCGAGCACCGCCGCCGTGGCGATCGGACACAGGCGGCCACCCGCGACCTCGCCGGTGAGGAGCGCGGCCGCGGCGTCCCGACCGATCGCGCGGCGGTGGGCGCGGTCCTCCTGGAGCGCGACGAAGACGTCGCTCGCCGCGAGGATTCGCGCCGCGAGCGAGAGGTCGCCCGCGCGCGCTCGCCGCGGGTACCCCGACCCGTCGCACCGCTCGTGCGCGTCGGCGGCCAGCTCCGCGAGCGGTCGGAGGAGCGCCGACTGCGCGAGGACGCGCTCCGTGCCCGCGGAGTGCCCGCGCGCGCGCTCCCACTCGGCGGCGTTGAGCTTCCCCGGCTTGTCCCAGATGCCGTTGGGGATGGCGACGCGCCCGAGGTCGTGGAGCAGCGCGCACTGCTCGAGCTCCGCGGCGGCGGCGGCCGGCGCGCCGGTCTCGAGGAGCGCGTCGCGGGCGACGGCGGCCACGCGCGTCGAGTGGGTGACGGTGAACGGCGACTTGACGTCGACGAACGTCGCGAAGGCGCGCGCGACCTCGAGGCGCTGGTCGGCCTCGATCCGGCCGCGCGGAAGCGGCTCCTCCTCGAGGAAGGCGTCCCACACCGACGCGCCGAGGTCACGCGCCACCTCCGGGAGCGCGCGCGCGGCGACCTTCACGAGGTCGGGCGCGAAGTGCTTGCCGCTCCTTCGCTCGAGCTCCCGCGACGCCTCGCCCACGCCGCGCGTCCGCGTGAACACCTCGGCGACGTGGGCGACGTGGACGACGCGCGCGACCAGCGAGAGCTCGTCGCCGGCGAGCCGACGAGGGGCGCCCCGCCCGTCCCAGCGCTCGTACATCTGGGCGAGGGCCTCGGTCACGGCCTCGCCCATGCCGAGCCTCGTCGCGAGCGACGCGGCGAGCTCGCAGTGCGCCGAGGAGACTTTGTCGCCGCCCTTCGGGTCGGACAAGAAGGCCACCACGGCGCGCGCGCGCGCCGCGAGGGGCAGCTCACTCCCGAGGCGGCGGACCGTCCTCCCCATGACCGCGAGGGGATCGCCGAGGTCGACGTCGGCGTAGGTCTGGAGGAACGCGAGGTCGTCGCCGCCCGCGAGCGCGGACACCTCGTGGGCGACCGCCGTGCAGCCGAGGAACCGGAGGAGCCCGGTGTAGTACGCGTCCCGCGCGGAGGCCGGCGACACGTCGAGCGCGCGCGCGATGCGCACCGCGACCAGCGCCGTGCGGACGGCCGTCTCCGGCGGGAAGCCAGCCGAGGCGTCGGTGGCGAGCGACAGCGCGCCGAGGACCTCGGCCGATCGTGCAGCGGACACGCGCCGAGAATAACGCGGCCCCCGTGATGCGCGCACGCTCGAGGGAGAGGTCAGCGAGGTGCCAGCGTGAACCACGCCAGCGAGAGGGCCAGCAGCGCCGCGCCTCCGATCGCCGCCCGCCGCACCGCGGCGTCCCGCTCGCAGACCACGAGGAGCACATTGAGGAGCGCGGGCGGCAGCTTGGGGAGATCGCGGAGCTTCACGCGGCCTCCTCGGTGGTCGCGGAGGAGGAGCGAGGGACGACGCCGATCGCGGCGAAGAAGGCGGCGGCGTCGCGGAGCGTCTCCGCGAGCGGGCGGGTCACGAGGCCGAGCTCGGTCCGCGCGCGCGACACGTCGTACCAGGCGTATTTCCCATAGAGATCGCGCACGATCGCCCGCGTGAGCGGCGGCGCTCCGCCCGTGACGGCGGCGGAGAGCTCCATCGTCGCGGCGAGCATCGACATCGCCCACGCCGGCAGCGCCACGTGCTTCATGGGCTTGCCCGAGAGCTTCGTGATCGCGGCGCCGAGATCCCGAATGAGGACGTTGTCACCGCCGAGGATGTAGCGCCCACCCGACCGACCGCGCGTCGCCGCCGCGACCATGCCTAGGGCGACGTCCCGGACATCGATGACGTTCGTGCCGCCCTCGAAGGTCACGCCCTTGCCGAGGAGGCCGTCGACCAACACGCGGGACGAAGGCGTCACGCGGTGGTCTCCTGGACCGAGGACCAAGGTGGGGAGCACGCGCACGAGCTCCACGCCGAGCTCGCCGGCCAGCCGGACGGCCTCGCGCTCCTGCGCGAGCTTGTTCTTGTAGTAGGGGACGTGCGGCGCCTCGAACCAGTCGTCCTCGTCGCGCAGCTCGGAGGGGCTCGCGCTGCCCCCGACCACCGCCACGCTGCTCGTGAGGACGACGCGCGCCGACGCCCCGCGGGCGGCCGCGAGCATGTTCCGCGTGCCCTCGACGGTGACGCGCTCCGCGAGCGCGGCGTCGCGGGGGTGGAGGTCGAAGCACGCGGCGGCGTGAAAGACGACCCCGCACCCCTGCACCGCGCGCTCGAGCGACGAGGGGTCGAGCACGTCCCCCTCCGCGAGCTCGACGTCGAGGCCCGCGAGGGCGCGCCGGTCGGACGACGGGCGGACGAGGGCGATCACGGGGATTTTCTGCTCGTGGAGGGCCCGGCAGAGCGTGGAGCCGATGTGACCTGTGGCGCCGGTCACGAGCGCGCGAGGGAGGTTCATGCCCAAGGGAGAAGGGCCGACGGCTTTGTGTCTCACATTTCCGATCGGCCCTCTCCTTTTCGCTACGATGACCCGCTTGGAGGCTGAAATCCGCGCTGCCTGGGTCGCCGGCGACCTCGCCCGCGCGACCACGCTCACCCTCGAAGGCTACGGCCCCGAGGTGCTCGGGTGGCTCGTCGCCGTGACCCACGACCCGGCGGAGGCCGACGACGCGTTCGCGACCGCCAGCGAGGATCTCTTCCGCGGGTTCGAGGCGTTCCGCTGGGAGTGCTCGCCGCGGGCGTGGCTCTACACCCTGGCGCGCCACGCGCTCCTGCGCGATCGCGGCCGCGCCGCCGCCCGGCCGAGTCGCCGACAGCCGCTGGGTGACGTCGACGTCGCCGCGAGCGTCCGCGCGCGGACGGCGCCGTGGCTACGCACGGAGACCAAAGACGCCTTCGCGGCGCTGCGCGCGGCGCTCGACGAGGACGAGCGCGCGCTCTTGGTGCTGCGCGTCGATCGCGACCTCTCGTGGGAGGAGATCGCGGTCATCCTCGGCGAGAGCGGCGAGGCCGCGAAGGCGAGCGCGCGCCTCCGCAAGCGCTTCCAGAACGTCAAGGAGAAGCTGCGCGTCCTCGCGACGGCGCAGGGGCTCCTGGGAGGCGGCTCGTGAGCGACGACGAGCTGGACTCGCTCCTCCGCGAGGTCGGGCGCGCGCCACCCCGCCCCCTCGACGCGCGCTACGTCGATGACGGGCGCTACGAGCTGGGCGCCCTCCTCGGCGAGGGGAGCTTCGGCGTGGTCTACGAGGCGTTCGATCGAGCGCGCGGCGCGCGGGTCGCCCTGAAGCTGCTGCGGCGCGCGAGCCCCGAGGCGCTGCTCCGCTTCAAGCGCGAGTTCCGCGAGCTCTCCCGCCTCGCCGACCCGAGCTTCGTGCACCTCTACGACCTGCACGGCGACGGCGACCGCTGGTACTTCACCATGGAGCGCCTCGAGGCGACCCGGTTCGATGCATGGTGCACCGATGTCACGCGCCTGCGCGGCGCGCTGGAGGGGCTGTCCGAGGCCCTCCGGCGCCTGCACCGCGCCGGCTTCGTGCACCGTGACATCAAGCCGTCGAACGTCCTCGTCCGGCGCGACGGGCGCGTGGTGCTCCTCGACTTCGGCCTCGTGTATGCGGCGCACGATCCGCGCACCACCATCGTCGCCGGTACGCCGGCCTACGTCGCCCCGGAGGTGCTGGCGGGGGGCGCCCCGACGCCACGGAGCGACTGGTACGCCGTTGGCGTGATGCTCTACGAGGCGCTCACCGGGGAGCCCCCGTTCGGCGGCGCGGCCGAGGACATCCTCCGCGACAAGCAGGCGCGCGCCGCGGCGCCGGTGCTCGATCGCGCACCGAGCGCGCCGCTCGATCTGGCGAGGTTGTGCGACGCGCTCCTCGACAGGGATCCCGACAAACGCCCGGACGGGCTCCCGGGGCGCGAGGAGCCCGGAGACGCGCGGGGCTTCGTGGGGCGCCGACCCGAGCTCGCCGCGCTGGAGGCGGCGCTCGCGAGCCTCCCTTCGGTCGTCCACGTCGTGGGGCCCTCCGGCATAGGCAAGTCCTCGCTCGTCCGCGAGCTCGTCGCGGCGGCGCGGCGCGGCGGCGCGTGTGTGCTCACGTCGCGCTGCCATGTGCGCGACCACGTCCCGTTCATGGGCCTCGACGGGCTCGTGGACGACCTCGCGCGGACGCTCTCCGGCGCGGCCCCGGCGCGGGTGCGCGCCCTCGCCCCGCGCCACGCGGCGGAGCTCTCGCTCGCGTTCCCCGTCCTCCGCGCGCTGCCCGGGTTCGAGCGCGCCGCGGTGGGTGAGGGCACTCGCAGCCGGCTCACCGGTGCGCTGCGCGAGGTCCTCGTGCGCTGGTCGGCGGGGGCGCCGCTGCTTCTCGTCGTGGACGACGCGCAGTGGATCGACGACGACAGCGTCGCGGTGCTCGCGGACCTCGCCTGCGATCCCGAGGCCCCCCTGTGCTTGGTGCTCTCCTCGCGCCCCGGGTGGGCGCTCCCTCCCCTTCGAGGTGCGCCGACCGAGCTGCTCCTCGGACCCCTCGCGCCCGGGGACGCCCGCGCGCTCGCCGCGCAGAGCGGCGCCGGCGGGGCGCTCGAGGCGGTCGTCGAGGAGGCCGCGGGGCATCCGCTCTTCTTGATCGAGCTCGCGCGCGCGCGCGGCGCCGGCGACACGCGCGCGTCTCTTCGCGACATCGTAGGCGCGCGCTTCGAGGCGCTGTCCACGGACGCAGGCCGCGCCGCGCGCTTGCTCGCGGTGAGCGGCGGCCCGGTCCCGCGCGTGGTCCTGCGCGAGGCCGGCATCCCGGAGGCCGCGCTCGACGAGCTCGTCGCCGCGCGCTTCGCGACGCCCCACGACGACGACAGCGTGCGCGTCTACCACGACAGGGTGCGTGAGCTCGTCGCCGAGCGGATCACCGCCGAGGACGGCCGGCGCCTTCACCTCGAGCTGGCGGCGGCGTTCCTCGCGCGGCTGCCCGATCGGTTCGAGGCCCTCGCGCTCCACTTCGAAGAGGGCGGGGCGCTGCGGGAGGCGGCGGTGCACATCCTCACGGGGGCGCGCGCCGCCACACGGGCTCGCGCGTTCGCGCAGGCGAGGGCGCTCTACGGGCGCTTCTTCGCCGTGATGGAGCGCGCGACGCCGCGCGCGGAGATCGCGCTCGCTGTCCGCGTCGAGCGCGCGGAGGCGAGCGCGCGCGCCGGCATGGCCGTGGAGTCGGCGGAGGCGTACCTCAGCGCGAGTCGCTGGGCGGAGCCTCGCCAAGCGACCGGCCTGCGGCTCCGCGCCGCAGAGCAGCTGCTCACGGCCGGGCACCTCGCTCGTGGGCAGCGCATCCTCGACGAGGCGCTCCTCCACCTCGGCGTCTCCGTCGCCTCGACGACGGCGGGCCACCTGCTCCGAACAGCGCGCGCTCGCGCGGGAATGGCGCTCGATCGGCTGGTCACAGCTCCCGCGTCGGAGGAGCGCCTCTCGGCCCTCTGGACGGCGTGCCGAGCGGCCCTCTCCGTGCACCCCGTGCGCGCCGTCGCCCTCGGCGCGAGCCTCGCGCGCGAGGCCGCGCGGCCCGGCGCGGGGATCGACGGGCGGCTCGCGGCCGCGTTCATGGAGGGCCTCGGCGCCGTCGGGAAGCTCGGCCCGGAGGGCCTCCCTCGCGCCTCCGCGCGGCTCGCGCTGGAGCGCCCCGATCTGTCCGTCGCGCCGCTCGCGCAGGCCCACGCGCTGTACGAGGGCTCGCTCTGCTACTTCGGGCTCGAGCTGGCGCGGAGCGCGGCCCACCTCGACCGCGCGGTGGAGCTCGGCGTCACGCACGGGCTCGGGCACACCTTCGAGGAGACGCTGGCGCGCAGCCTCCGCTCGTCGCTCGCGTGGATCGCCGGGGACGTCTCCTACCTGCGCGCGAACGCCGCGACGCTCCGCGCGGAGCTCAACGAGCGCGATCACCTCATGGGCTGGGTGCTCGTCGCCATGCACGTGCTCTGGCTCACCCTCGTCGAGCAGGGAGACTCGCGCGACGCCCGCGCCCAGCTCGCCGAGGTCGAGCGGCGGTGGGCGTCGCGCGAGCTCGATCTCCAGGGGTGGTGGCGCACGATCGCGCTCGCGCATTTCGCGCTCATCGGGGGCGACGGCCGCGCCGCGTGGCGGCTCGCGGGGCCGAGCTCGCGCCCGTACAAGGAGCGGGTGTTCGCGAGCCTCATGCACAAACTCGAGGCCGACGTGCTCTTCGCCCGCGCCGGCATCACGATCGCCGCGCGCGATCGTGCCTCGACGCGGGAGGTCGAGGGGCAGGTGCGCGCGATCGTCCGGCGCCTCGCGCGCGTGCCGAGCAGCTGGGCGCGAGGCCACGCGTCCTGCCTCGAGGCCGGGCTCGAGTCGGTGCGCGGCGATCGCGAGGCGACCTTCGCTGCGCTGCGGGCGGCCCGCTCGGACCTCGCGGACGCGGGCATGCCGCTGCTCGGCGCGCTGGTGGAGGACGCGAGCGGTCTCCTCGAGGCGGGCGACGCCGGGCGGGAGCGCTCGCGCGCGGCGCGGGACAAACTCCGCGCGTGGCGCATCGATCGCGACGTGGCCATGGCGTGCACCTTGCCCGGCGCGTGGTGAGCCCACCCCGGCCGGCGTGCCACGCCCGCTCGGCGGCCGGCTAGGTGGCCGCCGGGCCCGGGCTCCACACGCGCACGTCCTGGGAGACCCCCTTGAGGCGCTGCGCACCGAGGTCCTCGCAGGCGAGGCCCGTCGCGTCGACGAACGCCTGGCTCACCAGCAGCGGCCGGTCCAGGGCGCGGCACAGCCCCTGGATGCGGCTGGCCAGGTTCACCGCGGGGCCGATCACGGTGAAGTCGAGCCGATCGGGCCCACCGATGTTGCCGTACATCACCTCACCCATGTGGATGGACGTGCCGAACTCGATCGCCGCGTGCGCGGGGCGCGCTTCGTTCTTCGCGCGGGCGCGCTCGAAGGCCTCGCGCGCGGCGGCGAGTGCGGCGAGGCACGCGCGCCGCTCGTCACCGACCGACGAGCGGAACACGGCCAGCACGGCGTCCCCCACGAATTTCAGCACCTCGCCGCCGTGCGCCTGCACCGCGCCCACGACACAGTCGAAGTAGTCGTTCAGGAGCGCGAGGAGCTCGGGGCTCGCGAGGCGATCCGAGAGGGCCGTGAAGTCGCGCAGGTCGGTGAACGCGACGGCCGCGTGGATGAGCTCGCCGTCGCCGCGCTTGACCGCGCCGCGGAGCACCCGCGCGCCCGCATCGGCGCCCAGGTAGGTCGCGAGGAGCGTGCGCGCGAGGCGCGCCATGACGTGGGCGTCGAGGATGGGCTCGAGCCACCCGACGGTGGAGAGCGCGATCGCGAGCGCGTGGGGCGAGAAGCCGCCGGGCGCCCGCGTCGCGAGGCTCACCGCCCCGAAGCCGCCGCTGACGGCGTGCTTGGTGCCGGCGACCAGGTAGTCGGTGAAGCCGTCCGCCCGGAGATCGCTCACGATGCCGAAATCGGCCGGGCAGGCCGGATCGGCGAGGTGCCGGCGGATCACCGCGTGCGTGCCGAGCTGGATGTTGCGCAGCGGGCTCTGCTGAAACTCGCTGCCGTGGATCGACTCCCACGCGCGCGGGATCTCACGGACGGGCCGGCCCTCGCCCTCCCACACGAAATTGAGCGCCGCGACCTGCGGGTGCAGCGTGGGGATGAGGAAAAACGCGCGGTCCACCGCGACGCCATCGTCCCGGAGGGCGCGCACGTAGCCATCGATCAGGGCCGCCGTGCCCGGCGTCCTGCGCGCCTCGCCGTGCACGTACCGGAGGCTCGCGCCGGGGGCGACGCCGCCGAGCGGCGGCAGGGGGATGTCGTAGATCGGCATCGGGGCGATGCTACCGGCCCGGCGGCGCGCGTGAGCTTGATTTTCGGCGACGACCCGCGCGGCGAGCCGGGGTATCTGTGCAGAGGCGACGTGTAGAGGAGGAGCGCGCGATGACCACCCGCGAAGACCACTGGAACACGATCTACCGCACGAAGCCAGCCGACCGCGTGTCGTGGTACCAGCCCGACGTGTCCGCCTCGCTCGACCTCGTGCGCGCGTGCGGCCTCGCGCCCGACGCGGCGCTGCTCGACGTGGGCGCCGGGGCGTCGCTGCTGGTCGACGGCCTGCTCGCGGCGGGCTTCTCCGATGTGACGCTCCTCGACCTCGCGCGCGAGGCGCTCGCGGTCACGCGCGCCCGCCTCGGCGACGAGCCGCGGGTGCGCGAGGTGGTCGCGGACGTCACGACCTGGTCGCCGACGCGCCGCTACGCGCTCTGGCACGACCGCGCCGTGTTCCATTTCCTCGTGGAGCCCGAGGCGCGCGCGGGCTACCTGCGCGCGCTCGGCGAGGCGCTCGCGCCCGGGGCGCACGCCATCGTCGGCACCTTCGCCCTGGACGGCCCCGAGCGCTGCAGCGATCTTCCCGTGCGGCGCTATTCGGCCGAGCAGCTCGCGGAGGCGCTCGCACCGGCGCTCGAGCACGTGGAGTCGCGCCACGCGCTGCACACGACCCCCTGGGGCTCGACGCAGTCGTTCGTGTTCGGCCGGTTCCGCCGGCGCTGAGTCAGCGGTCATGACCGCTGACTTGGCTCGACGGTCACGCGTGCACCGTGTGCGCGGCGCGCGCAGACTCTGCGCGCCGACGACGCGACGCTGCCTCAGGCCCAGCGCGCGGCGCCCGCGGTCTGCGCGATAGCCTCCCAGTCGATCGGCACGCGCGGCGCGTAGCCCAGCACCTCGCGGGCCCGGCGCCCGTCGAGGACGCCGCTCAGGTGGAAGCGCAGCGCGTTCAGGTCGTACCGAAACTCCGCGTGGATCGCCCGCTGGCGCAGCCCGTAGAGCGGCCGGAGGAGCGGGCCCGGCACGGGGATCGACACGCGCCGGGCCAGCTCGACCGCGCGGGAGAGCGGCAGCACGTCGCGACCGACGACGTTGAAGATGCCGCTCGGGCACGCCTCCCCCGCGGGTGCGCCCTCGAGCGTCCGGCGCGGTCGCAGCGCCGCGAGCGTGGCCGAGACGGCGTCGGCGATCGACAGCAGCGAGAGCATCGGATCGAAGCCGATGGGCCGAAAGCACACCTTGGACGACAGGTAGTCGAAGAGCTGGCTGCCGGAGTCCGGCGCGAGCAGCTCGGCGAACCGGAGCACCGCGATCGACACCTTCGACATGCCCATGCGCATGCACACGGTGACGTCCGCCTCGAGGCGATCGCGCTCGATCTGCGGCATCCCGCCCACGAGCCGCAGCGGGTGCTCCTCCGCGATGAGCACTGGCTCCTCGGTGTCGATGCGGTAGACGTCGGCGTAGCTGCGCAAGACGAAGTGCTGGATCGTGGGGTGCTCCTCCGCGAGGCGCAGCAGCTCTCGGGTGGAGTCCACGTTGAGCTGGCGGATCTTCCGCCCCGAGTCGGCCGCGCGCCGGTGCCACGCGCCGTGGACCACCGCCCGGAGCCCGAGGTCGCGCGCAGGCCCGCCGAGCAGGGTCTGGAGGTCTCGCGGGCGCGTGAGATCGGCGTGGGCGTAGGTGAGCCTCGGATCGTCGGGGAAGAGCCGCGCGGCCTCCTCCGGTGACTCGGCCCCCACCGCGAGCACCGGGCAGAGCCTGGGCTCTGCCAGCAGGCCTCGCACGAGGGCGCGCCCGAAGGGCGTCGTCGCGCCGGTGAGCAAGACGCCGCTCATCGGAACACGCCCTTGCGCTCGCGGAGGCCCCGCGCGATGAGCGCCTCGACGGCCGCGCGGGTCTCGTCGGCGGCGCGCTGCACGATGTCGGGCCGGCTCGCGTCCGCGGGGTCGTACTCGAAGCGGATCGGGGCGCCGTAGTGGATGTGGTAGCGCACCGGCAGGGGCAGCGGCGTGGCGGGCACGGGCACGTAGGGTGCGCCGAGCAGGTGGACCGGAATGCGGGCGACCTGGGGCCACTGCTCCTCCGCGCCGATCACCGCCACGGGGATGATGGGCACGCGGTGGGCGATGGCCGTCTCGGCGTGGCCTACGCGCCAGCCCTGCAGGTGGTAGCGGTCGCGGAAGCGCTTGCCGATGCCCGGCGTGCCCTCGGGGAAGATGAGGACGAGCTCGCCCGCCTCGAGCAAGAAGCGCAGGTTCTCCCGCGTGCCGGGGGCCGCGCCCGCCCGCGCGAAGAAGAGGCCCGCGAAGGGCAGCAGCGGAACGAAGCGATCGACGATGGGGCGCGGCACCCGCGGCGGCTCGGTGTGGCGCTGCACGTCGAGGTAGATCATCGCGCCGTCGAGCGGGAGCGTGCCGCTGTGGTTCGACACGAGGATCGCGGGGCCGTCGGCCGGCAGGTGCTCGCTCCCGTGGGACTCGACGCGGAAATACGACTCGTAGAGGAACCGAAACATCCCGAGGCCCGCGGCCACCCAGTCCGGGTGGAGGCCGAGCGCGTCGTAGCCGTGGCCCGCGTCGTCGTAGCGGAGCCGCTCGACGCGCGCGCGCTCGGCGGCGGGCAGGAGGGCCCG
>CAZHGG010000028.1:0-17385 GCA_964531755.1 uncultured Polyangiaceae bacterium | reverse complement strand
CACGCGCGCCCGCGGCACACGTACGCTGCCGGCTCGCCCCCGGGCGCCTCGGCGTCGCCGAGCTTCCCCTCAGCGACAGCGGCGCACGCCTCGCGCGAGCGTGGGTCGCCGGGCGCGAGCCACGCGACGGTGCGGTTCGGCAGCCACCGCCTGAAGACCGCGCGAGCCAGCGCGCGCGTGCGCGGATCGGCCGGCTCGCCGACCAGGACGACGTCCGTCGACCCCGCGACCAGCCGGTCGAGCTCGCAGAGGGTCTGCCCGAAGCCGAACGGGTTCTCGAGGGCCGTGGCCACGTGGCGCGCGAGCTCCTCCTCGGCGCGCGCCGCGTAGCCGGGGCTCATGAGCGCGCCCAGGCGGAGGAGCGCGCGGCACGCCATCGCGGCGCCGCTCGGCACCGCGCCGTCGTGCGCCTCCTTGGCGCGGACCACGAGGTCCTCCGCGCCCGCCTCCGTGAGCACGAGCCCCACCTCGTCGTCCCGGAAACGCGCGAGCAGCGCGTCGGCGAGGTCGCGCGCCGCGAGGGCGTACGACGGGCGCCCCGTCACCTCGTAGAGATCGAGCGCCGCGTTGGCGAGCGACGCGTAGTCGTCGAGGAAGCCCGCGCCGCCCGCCGCGCCGTCGATCACGAGGCGCGCGACTCGCGCGGGGGAGCCCCACGTGACCGCCCGGCTCTCGAGGAGGCCGTACGCGCGCTCCGCGGCGTCGACGAAGCTCGGCTCGTCGAACGCGGCCCCGGCCTCGGCGAGCGCGGAGATCGCGAGCGCGTTCCACCCCGTGAGGATCTTCTCGTCGGTGCGCGGCCGCGGCCGCTCGCGCCGGGCGGCGAGCAGCTCCGCCTTGGCCACCGAGAGCGCCTCGGCGATCGCGCTCGGGGCGACCCCGCGATCGATGGCGAGGCGCGCGACCGACCGCTGGATCGAGAGCACGGTCTTGCCCGTGCGCTCGAAGTTGCCCTCGTCGGTGATCCCGAAGTGCGCGATCGCGAGCGCCGCGCGCGCCGGATCCTTCACCGCCGCCCGCACGTCGTCGGGAGAGAAGACGAAGTGGCGCCCCTCCTCCCCCTCCGTGTCGGCGTCCTGGGTGGCGTAGAACCCGCCGTCGGGGCCCTGCATCTCGCCGAGCAGCCACCGCGCGATCCCGCGGGCCGTGGCCTCGTGGTCCGCGCTCTCGAGGGCGCGCGCCGCGTCCGTGTAGAGGCGGAGCAGCAGCGCGTTGTCGTAGAGCATCTTCTCGAAGTGCGGCACGCGCCACGCCGCGTCGGTCGAGTACCGGTGGAAGCCACCCGCGAGCTGGTCGTGCACGCCCCCGTCGCGCATCGCCGAGAGCGCCGTGCCCACGCGCAGCTCCGCCGAGGCGTCGGCGCTCGTCACGCCGTACCGGAGGAGCACCTCGAGGGGCATGGTGTTCGGGAACTTGGGGCGATCGCCGAAGCCGCCGTGCTCGGCGTCGAAGCGCGTCGCGAGCCGCCGCGCCGCGCGCGCCAAGAGATCGCGCGGGGGCTCGCCCGGGCGGGCCTCGGGCCGCGCGACGCGGCGGAGCGCCGCGGTGAGGTCGCGCGCCTGTTCCGTGAGGTCTGCATGTTTCTCGGCGTACGCCTCCGCGATGGCGTCGAGCACGCGCGAGAAGCCGGGCAGGCCGTGCCGATCGCTCGGCGGGAAGTAGGTGCCGCCGAAGAACGGCTCGAGGTCCGGCGTGAGGAACACCGTGAGCGGCCAGCCGCCCGAGCGCCCGAGGAGCTGCACCGCGAGCTGGTAGATCTGATCGAGGTCGGGGCGCTCCTCGCGGTCCACCTTCACGCACACGAACGAAGCGTTCATCTTCGCCGCGACCGCCTCGTCCTCGAAGCTCTCGCGCTGCATCACGTGGCACCAGTGGCACGCCGAGTAGCCCACGCTGAGCAGGATCGGGCGCGCCGTCGACCGCGCGAGCCCGAGCGCCTCGGGCCCCCACGCGCGCCAGTCGACCGGGTCGTGCGCGTGCTGGCGCAGGTACGGAGAGAGCGAGTGGGCGAGGCGGTTCGGCGGCCGCGGCGCGACGGCGGCCGGCGAGTTGGGTTCGGACATGGCGGCCAAAACACCAACTTTTTCCGCGTAATGCAACCGCGCCAGGCGTATCCTGGGCCGAGATGACGAGAGGCGTCACCGAGGGCTCCGCGACCGATCCGACCGACCGCCCGCGTCCCGATCCGCGCGTCCTCGCGGCGCGCGCCGAGCTGCTCGAGGGGGTCGGGCGGGACATCGCGGCGAGCTTCCCGGGAATCACGCGGCTCGGCGGGCAGATCGTCGCCGCGCTCTACCTCGCGGAGGGCCCGATGAGCATGGATGAGCTCTCCGAGCTGCTCGGGCGCGCGAAGAGCAACATCTTCGCGAACCTCCGCGGCCTCGAGGCCGCCGGCATCGTCGAGCGGCGGCGCGAGGCCGGCGCACGCCACGACTCGTTCGGCCTCAAGGGGAAGTACCCCGACGTGGTCATCGGCGCCTACCTCACGCGCCTGCGCAGCGTCGTCGCCGACAAGGTGGCGCTCTCCCGCCGGGCGCGCGAGCTCTTGGGCGACGCCGAGGGCGCCGAGGCCGACCGCCTCCGCGACCGCCTCGACCAGCTGCTCACGAAGTACGAGCGCTTCGCGGTGCTCTGCGACGAGCTCTTCCCGGTGGTCGACGGGCCGGTCGACCTCATCGCGATCATCGAGACGATCCCGGCGCCGGTCGTCGCGGCGGTCATGAAGGCCGCGCGCGCCGCGCGGGCCCTGTCGCGGAAGACCTGAGCCCCGACTCGGCGTAGGGTCTGTCGATGCGCCGTCGCCCGCTCCTCGCTGCCGTTGGCCTGTTCGTCGGTTGTGGGGCGACCCCTCCGGGGGTCGTGCCTACCGATCCCATCCGCCCGCCCGCGGGGACAGACGCGAGCGCCCAGGGCGGCGCAGACGCCGGACGCGAAGCGCCCGACGCAGGCGCGGACGCTGGGACCGCGTGCCTGCCCGTGGCGGACACGCTCGCGTTCGCGGCCACGCGCATGCGAGAGACGATCGCGTACGTGAAGCGCACCCACCCGACCGACTACGCCACGTATTACCCGGCGTTCACCTACTCGAGCGGCCCGAACCTCGGGCAGTGGGATCTCTCGGCGCGCGGGTCTGCCCTCGTGAACAGCCGCGCGACCGACTGGCGGAGCGGCTATTTCGCCGGCGCCCTCTGGCAGCTCTACGCCGCGACGGGCGACCAGGAGCTGCTCGGCCACGCGAAGGAGTGGACCGCCGGGATCGAGTCGCTGAAGGGCACTCCCCTCGACTACGACATCGGCGGGCGGTTTCTCCGGAGCTTCGGGGACGGGCTCCATCTCTTGGCGCCGGCGGATGACGCGGGCTCGGCCTACCGGGACCACGCGCGCGAGGTGCTCGTGCAGGCGGCGACCACGCTCGATCGGCGCTTCGACCAAGGGGGTATTCCCGTCGGCGCGCTCCGCTCGCTCGACGACTATCCCCCGGGCCCGTATCCCGTCTACATCGATGGGATGGTCAATGTGCCGCTCCTCTTCGAGGCGTGGGACGTCCGCGGGCGGCCTACGTCGGGCCCGCTGAGAGCGCTCTTCGATCACGGCGTCGCGCACTCGCTCACGGTGCTCGCAGGGAACGTGCGCCCGGACGGCAGCATTTACCACATCGTCCAGTACGACGACGGCACCTCGGGCACGCCGCGAGACGGGAAGGTGTATGCCAAGATCACCGACCAAGGGTACGCGAGTGAGAGCACCTGGTCGCGGGGACAGGCGTGGGGGCTCTACGGCTTCACCGAGGTCTATCGGTACACGAAGGACGAGCCTTCGGTGTCGCCCGCGAGGTTCCTCGCCGTCGCCGAGAAGGTGGCGGACTACTTCATCGCCCACCTCCCGAACGAGTACGCGGCGGACACCTACAACCAGCGGACAGGCGATTTCGTGCCGCCCACCGACTTCGACGCGGCCCTGGGCGAGCCCGCCGGCCCGTTCGCCGACGCGAACCACGACCACGTCTTCGGCGACCGCAAGCCGGCGCTCCGCACGTTCACGGATCGGGACTCGTCGGCCGCGGCCGTGGCGGCCTCGGGGCTCCTGGAGCTCTCCACGCTGGCGTCGACCCCGGCCAACCGCGCGCGGTACTTGGCCGCCGCGGAGGACATCTTGCGGTCGCTCCTCACGTTCCGCGACGCGAGCGGGAAGCTCGCCTACCTCGCGAAGGACTCGCCCCACCGCGGGGTCCTCGCGGCGGCCACAGTGTCGTGGAACCTCCCGCAGCTCTCGCTGATGTTCGGGGACTACTACCTGCTCGAGGCGCTCCGGCGGTATCGCCGCGCGCGCCCTGGGTGCTGAGCCTCGACGGTCTACCGGCGGGGACTATTTCGACGCCACGTACTTCACGTGGAGCCAAACGCTGTCCTCCCCGATCGGGATCGCGACCTCGGGCTTCGGGGGCTTGAATTTCCACGACGGCGTCACGGCCTCGATGCACGCGCAGAGCTCCGCGGCCTCGGGATCGAGCTTGGGATGCTTCGAGTCGTGCGTCGGCCAGACCGTGTGACAGTCGGTGCCCACCACGCGGCCATCGCGAGCGCTGACGTCGAGGACGACGTCGATCGTGCCGCTGAACCGGCGCGACTTCGCCGCGCACGCCTCGATGGCCGGGTGGTTCTTCTGCACGACGGCGACGGCGTCCGCGCGATCGAACTCGTCGCTGCTGCCCACGTTCGGGGGCGAGATGGGCCTCGGCGCGACGCGCGAGGCGGGGACCGGCGCGCCCGGAGCGGCGTGGACGTCGGGGCCCGCGGACGCCGTCGGCCCCCCGCGCAGATAGAGGATGGCGCCGACGGACACTGCGGCGAGGGACGCGACGAGGGCCAGGAGGGCCAGCGCGATGGCGACCGCCCCGTGGCCCGAAGAGGGCGAGGGCTGGGTCGGCGCCAGCACGACGAGGGGCGCCGTCGTGTAGCCGATCGCGGGCGAGCCGGGCGCGGGGCCGGCCGGAGGGCCGTACGGGGCGAGCGGAGCAGCCGGGGCGAGCGGGGCAGCGGGGGCGAGCGGGGGCACCGTCAGCGCGCCGGGGCTCACGCCGGACACGGGCGCGGTCAACGCGGCGCGCACCGCCCCGCGGAGCTCGCCCGCGTCGCGAAAGCGCTGCGCAGGGTCGACGGCGAGCGCTCGGCCGAGGACGGCCGACAGCGCGGACGGCAGATCCGGACGCGCGTCCCGGAGGCGGCGGGCGCCGGCACCGCCCATGACCTCGCGAAGGATCGTCGGGATGCTGTCGGCGGCGCCGTGCGGCCGCTGGAGCGTGGCGCACTCGAGGATCGTGAGGCCGAGCGCGTACACGTCGGTGGCGGTGGTCGTCGGGCCGAGGGCCTTGTCCCACTGCTCGGGGGCGCCGTAGAGCGGCGTGAAGCCCGTCCTCCCCAGCGCGTCGTGCGTCGACGCCTGCGCGCGCGCCGTGCCGAAATCCAGGATCTTCGGCTCGAGCCTGCCGGACGCGGCGCGCGAGAGATGGAGGTTCGACGGCTTGATGTCGCGGTGCATGATCCCGCGGCCGTGGGCGAAGGCGAGCCCCTCGAGGATCGGGTCGAACAGGTCCTGGAGCTCCGGCCCCGACCAGTGGCGGCCCTGACGCCGCCGCTGGGCGATCTCCTGGTCGAGCGTCTGACCCGAGAGCAGCTCGAGGACGACCCACGGGATCCGCGCCGTCCCTCGCTCGAGCGCGCCGACGTCGTACATGCGCACGATCGCTGGGTGCGACAGCGAGAAGAGGATCCTCGCCTCGCGCAGGAACTCGTCCGAGGCCCGCGCCGGATCGGAGCTCGTGCCTTCCATCTTGATGAACTTCACGGCGATCGGCTCGCCGAGCACGAGGTGGACGCCCCCGTACACCACCCCATAGCCCCCCTCCCCGAGCAGGCGGTCGATGCGGAACTTTCCCGCGAGTGTGACGCCGAGGACGCCGAGGGGATCGCTCATGAGCGCCCCGCGAATGATAGCTGGCGCCCCGAGGAACCCTCGCCCTTTTCGCTCCGAGGCGTCGACGCGGCCGGTATCCGCGTCGCAAGAGCGCTGGCGGGAGTGGCGAGACCAGGCCGCGCCTGCCGAGGCGGGGCGCCGCCGGAGGGCCTCGACCCCCTCCGCGCGCGGTCGCGCGCGAGTCAGCGCGCGCCGGACGCCTCAGGCGGCGGCTCGGGCGAGGGGATGGCCTCGACCACGCTCGTCTCGTCGTCGATTCGGACGACGCCCTGGACGTCGAAGCCCGACCGCCGGAGCAAGCTCCCGTACTCGGCGAGTGTCCGCTCCTTGCCCCCCGTGAGGACGAGCATGGAGATGTCGACCAGCGTGCTCGCGGAGGCCTCGGCGCCCTCGGGGACGAGCCGCTCGATCACGAGGACGCGGGCTCCTTCCGCGGTCGCCCGCCGCACGTTCCGCAAGATCTGGAGGGCACGCGCGTCGTCCCAGTCGTGGAGGATGTCCTTCAGCGTGTAGGTGTCTCCGCCGCTCGGCACCGACTCGAAGAAGGAGCCCCCCGCGACGCGCGTGCGGTTCGCGAAGCCCAGCTGCGCGAGGCGCGTGAGGGCGCCCGCGACGACCTCCGCGCTGTCGAAGACGGTGACCTCGACGCCAGGGTGGCGCTCGAGGATGGCCGCCGCGAGCGCGCCGTGCCCGCCGCCGACGTCGACGAGGCGGGTGGTCGACGAGAACTCGTAGCCCGCCGCGATGGCCGCGGCTCGCTCCCCCGTCATCTGCTGCATCGCCGCGTTGAACGACGCCGAGGCCTCGGGGTGGTCGCCGAGGTACGCGAAGAGGCCCGCGCCGTGGACGTCGTCGAACGCCGTGCGGCCCGTCCGCACCGTCTCGAGGAGGCCGCCCCACGCGCCCCACCACCAGGGCTCGCCGTAGAGCATCGCCGCCGGGCGCAGCGACATGGGGACGTCCGTGCGGAGGGCCTGGGCGGCCTCGTTCAGGCTGAAGCGATCCTCGTCGCGGTGAAAGATCCCGTCGTGGGCCAGCGCGCGGAGGACGCGAAAGAGGGCCTCGGGGTGGGCCCCGACGAGCTCCGCGAGCGCGCGCGCGCTCCGTGGTCCGTCGACGAGACGATCGGCGACGCCGAGCTTCGCGACGACGTAGAGGAGCTGGGTCGTGCGGTAGCCCCGGAGCACCTGGTTCACGTGGGCGCGCCCGCGCGCGGGGGCCGTCATCGAGGGCCCTCGAGCGGCGACGCGGTCACCGCGTTGTTCGGCCAACGCGCCGAAATCAGCGCAGAGAGGCGCGCGTCGTCGCCGCTCTCCGCGGCCTCGAGCAAGGACTCCGACCAGGCCATGCTCGCGCCGGCGGTGGCCTGGAACTCGAGCACCCGCGGGCCCTGAGCCTCGCTGTACCGACGGAGCGCCGCGGCGACGCTGAGCTCGTCGCGCAGCGCGCCCGCGAGGGCGAGGGCGTCGTCGAACGCGAGCATCGTCCCGAAGCCCTGCGAGAAGTGGGTCGTGTGCGCGGCGTCGCCCACCAGCGCGAGGTTCTCGTGCCACAGCGTGTCGCACGTGATCATCTCGTACCGCTGCCAGGCGATGGTCGGGCCCGAGAGCACGGCCCTCCCCTCGAGCTCGGCCCCGAAGATGGCGCCGAGGGCGGCGCAGGTCTGCTCGGGAGCGCGCCGCTCCAGGTCGAGCGCGTCCCACGCGGCGGGGCCGCACTCGACGACGAACGTGCTGAGCGCTCCCGTGTACTTGTACGCCCACGCCAGCAACGCCCCTTGGGCGAGCGCGCCCGCGGCGCCCGAGCCGCGCGTGTCTCGACCATCGCGCACGAGGATGGTGAGCTTGTGGAAGGCCTTCGCCGCGCCCAGCCACGCGTAGCGGTTTCGACCGACGGTGGCGCGCGGCCGGAAGACGTCGGCGTGGCGCCTCCGGAGGGCGCTCTTCGCGCCATCGGCGGCGACGACGACATCGTATTCGGCGAGCTCGGAGGACGAGATGTCTTCGATGTTCACGCCGTGGCGAGGCACGATCCCACGCGTCGCGCAGCGCCCGAGGAGCGCTAGGACCAGCGCACGACGTGAGAGGGTGGCGAGGCGAACGTCGACGGGGTTCGGCAGGTCGACCACGAGGTCCCCTCGGTGGCGGAGCGCGCGTCCGTCGAGAAACTCTGGCGAGAGCCGCGCGTCGAGCTCGAGGAGGCTGAGCGCGTGGTCGCGAAGCGTGATGCCCCAGCCCGGCGTGTCGCCGGCGTCGCTGCGCTCGACCACCGTGATGTCGGTCGCGACGCGGTCGTCCGCGAGCATCGACGCGAGCGACAGACCCGCGGGGCCGGCCCCGGCGATGAGCACCTTGAGGTCCTTCACTCGGCCCTCTCGCTCGGGCTGGGCCCCGGCGCGCCCGCGCCCACCGCGGGGGCCCTCCGAAGCGAGCGCGCCGTCGGCGGTGAGGCGTAGGCGAGCCGCATCAGGAAGACGTCGCTCCATCCCTCGCGCTCTGGGGCGAGGACGCGAAGCTCGGACTCGATGCCGCGGAGCGCGTCTCGCGTCTTCGGCTCGAGCGCGAGCTCGTTGCCCTCGAGTCGTGGGAAGAGGAAGAGCAGTGCCGACCAAGGCTGCACGGCGAGCCCAAGCTCGGTCGCCTCGTGCCAGACCCGCTGCGCGACGCCGCCGCCGTCGAGGTAGGTCGCGGGCGCGCGGCCGGGGGCACGAACCAGGGCGAGGGCCGACGAGGCGGCGACGGCGCTGCGAGCCGACCGGCGGAGACCCCGGCCCCCGTCCCACTCGCGGACGAGCTCGACGGTCGGCCAGTCGCCGAGCACGCGGAGGGCCGCCGCGTCGGTCGGTGTCAGCTCCATCGACGCGAGATCGATCCCGTCGCGGCTCGCGAGGACCTCGCGTGGAGACCAGCGAATCTCCGTGAAGAGCTGCCGGTGCAGCGGTCGACTGAGCAAGCACGCTTGATCGCCGCGTCCGAGCAGCTCACCCAGGCGCTCGAGCTCGGGCCGGTGGGTGAAGAGGACGACCTCGCCGCCCGCGTCGAGGGCGGCCTGCCGCAGCGCTTCGGCCACGCGAGGCTCCAACGGTCGTCCGTCGCCCAAGCGCCGGTTGGTGACGCGGTTCGCGAGCACCTCGACCCCGTCGCCCGAGCGGGGACCAACACGATCGAACGTGACGGAGAAGACGGGCCCGCGTCCAGTGAGGTCGAGCCCGACGTCGCACGTCATCTGAAGGCCGAGCGCGACGGCGCCCACGCGGAGGTTCTCGCGGACGGCCCCGAACGCGACGAGCGTCGCGCCCGCGCCATAGTGCTCGACCGAGGGCAGCGCCGCCGGATCCACGTTGACGTCGACCGCGCGCGAGGGTCCGCCGGCGGCCGGCCGGGGTCGGAAGAGCCACGGCTGGGTGTTTCCGGCCGACGGCGCGAGCGACGCGCACTCGAGCAGGAACGCGATCTCGTCGTCGGTGATCGCGCCCTCGCCGCGCGCGCTCGGGCAGCAGAGGCGGCGAGGAGCGGCGGCTTCGGGGACCACCTCGGGCGCCAGCGGAGGGGGCTCCGCCACGGACGCCGCGGTAGGCGCGGACACGAGCCGCTCGAGGTCGACCGAGAAGCGCCCCGAGGCGGTGAACGCGCCGAGCAAGATACGCCTCGCCACGTCCGTGACCAGCGCGCCGCCGAGCGTCACCGCGGACGCGAGCTGGGGCCACGCGAAGATCGACTCCTTCACCTCGACGAGCGACGCGCACATGCGCGGCGAGAGCACGTCTTTGTCGTAGACGCGCAGCACGTACGGGACCTTCTCCTTGGTCGTGAGCGTCCTCAACGTCTCGGCGGACACGTCGCTGAGGAGCCCGTGCAGGAGGGGTCGGGCGGGCTCGAGGTCGAACCGCTCGACCTCGAGCAGCCCGCGATCGCTCGTCTCCATGAGCACGGGGATCCGCCTCTCCCGCGCGTACTCGCGCAGGGCGACCTTCAGGTAGAGGTCGTCGCACTCCTCGACGAGGAGGTCCACCGGGCCATCGAGGAAGAACTCCTCGAAGCGCTCGACGGCGAGGCCGTCGGACCAAATGCGCACGTCGAGGTACGGATCGATCTCGAACATCTCCCGCGCCGCCAGGACCGTCTTCTTGACGCCGAGATCGTGCACGCCCGCGCGGAGGCGGTTCATGTTCGAGAGGCTCAGCCGGTCGAAGTCCGCGAGCCGAAAGCGACCGCCGACCCCCTCCATGGCGAGGGTCACGGCGGAGGACTGTCCCACGGAGAGGCCCACGACGCCGATCGTGCGCGCGCGGAGCGCTCGCTGCTCGCTCCGGGTGATCTTGTTTCGGTTCCGATCGCAGCGAAGCTCCACGAAGTCCTCGGGGCCGAGGAGGTGAACGAGGCGGTTCGACCACGGATAGTGGACCCAACGACCGAGCTCTTCCGGGTGCTCCCCGAGGGCTGTCGCCAACGCGAGCTCCCGCTCTTCGAGCGTCCAGGTCCGCGCGGGTTCCCGGGACATGACGAGCTCGAGGACCTGCTCGGCGAAGGTGTCCGCGACCACGACCCCACCGGCCACGAGCTCGACGATCGCCCGTCGTTGCTCCGCTCGCGCCGGGTCCAAGACGACCGGCGCGTAGGTCTCGCGGTCGAGGTCGATGTGCGCGGGTAGAAAGCTCGGCACGCGGCGATGCTGGGAGCAGTCGCGACGCGAGGCAAGCCCCAAATCCGTCTCCGACGTACTCGCGGCGCATTCTCGTCGGGCCGTTCCAAGGGGCGTATACTTGAGGGCTGTGGTCACGACGGTTGCGACGGAAGGCACGACGCTCGCGGGGGGTCGCTTCGTGCTCGGCACCGCGCTGGGGACAGGCGGCATGGGCGTCGTTCACCGCGCGTTCGACACGAAGCGAGGCATCTACGTCGCCCTGAAGAGCTTGGGCACGATCGTCGACGCCGCCGCGGTCGCATCGTTCAAGGTCGAGTTTCGCGAGTTCCAGCACCTGAGTCACCCGGGGCTCGTGGCGCTCGATGAGCTCTTCGGTGAGGGCGACACCTGGTACTTCACGATGGAGTACGTCGCCGGCGAAGATCTGCTCGCGCACGTCCGGCGCTTCGCGGGCCACGTCGCACCTCCGGTGACCGAGCTCGAGGTCACGTCCGAGGGTCCGCCGAGCGAGCTGCGCCTCGGGGCGGGGCGCGTCGAGTACCCGGGCCGCTTCGACGAGGGGCGGCTCCTCGGTCCGCTCGAGGCGCTGTCCGAAGCGCTGCACTACCTCCACCGCGCGGAGAAGGTGCACTGCGACGTCACGAGCGCGAACGTGCTCGTTCGTCCGGATGGCCGGACGGTCTTGCTCGACTTCGGCGTCTCGGTCGACGTGAGAGCTCCCGCTCGGCTTCGCGCGGCGACGCCTGTCTACCTCGCGCCCGAGATGCTCCGAGGGGTCGCGACGCCCGCGGCGGATTGGTACTCCGTGGGCGTCCTCCTCTTCCTCGCGATGACCGGGGTCGCCCCTTGGAGCGGCCCCTTCGCCGAGCTCATGGAGGCGAAGCTCGGGCCCGTCCCCGACCCCTCGCTCCTCCAGCCCGACGCGCCCCCGGACCTCGTGCGCCTCACGCGCGGACTGCTGAACCCCGATCCGCTCGAGCGCCTCGGCCACCGCGACGTCGTTCGCTACATCGAAGCGGCGCGCGGCAGCCGGGAGGCCAGCACGTCGGTGGCGCCCCTCCCGATGCCGGAAGAGATCTTCATCGGGCGAGAGCGAGAGCTTGCGCTCCTGCGCAGCTCGTTCGACGAGCTCATGACGACCTCGGAGCCCGTCGTCGTCTACGTCCAGGGGGAGTCGGGCATCGGGAAGACCGCGCTCGTGCAGGACTTCCGCCGCTCGATGACGCGCGCCGGAGGCCACGGCCCCCTCTTCCTCGCGGGCCAGGTCTTCGAGGACGAGGTCGTCCCGTACAAGTCGACCGACAGCGTCATCGACGCGCTCGTCGAGCACCTCCGGGGGCTACCCACCGCGGAGGTCTTGGCGCTGCTCCCCGACGGATTCTCGGTGGTGCGGGAGACGTTCCCGGCGCTCATGTCCGTCCCGGCGGTCGCGGGGCTCCCTGCCATGACGGCGCCCGACCCCGTCGAGCGCCGCGGGCTCCTCTTCGGCGCGTTGAAGGAGTGCCTGCGTCGGCTCGCCGTGACGCGACCGCTCGTCATCACCGTCGATGACTTCCAGTGGTCCGACGAGGACGGCCTCTGCTTGTGGAACGAGCTGCTTCGCCCGCCGGGCGCGCCGCGCATGTTGCTCATCGCGACCCTGCGCTCGGACCGAACGGAGTCGAAGCGCCCGAGCCGCTCCGCGCGGAGCGGCTTCCTAAACCAGCTCCAGGACCACCTCCCCGAACGACCCGTCCCGACCCGGAACGTGTGGCTGCGTGCGTTCTCGGAGGACGAGTCGCGCGCCTACGTCGAGGCGCGCGTGCTCACCGACGCGACCCTCGGCGGAGACCTTCCGAACGCAGAGCTCGTGGTCGCCGAGGGGAACGGCCACCCGCTCTTCCTGGACGAGCTGCTCCGCTACACGGGGGATGCGCTCGGCACGGGGCAGCTCGGCCTCGACTCCGTCCTGCGCGAGCGTATCGCGAGCCTCGGGCCAGAGGTTCGGCGCTACCTCGAGATCGTGTGCGTCACGGCGAAGCCGCTGCCGCGCACGCTCATCGGCGCGGCCGCGGGGCTCGGCCATGGCGACGGGCTGCGCGCGCTGAAGGCGCTGCGCGCCGCGCGCCTCGTCCGGACCGCGAGGACGCCCGGCCTCGGCGGCGACGACTGGGTGGAGCCCTTCCACTACCGCATCCGCGACGCGTGCGTGTCCTCGATGGCCGCAGGCGAGGTCGCTGCCCGCCATCGCGCGATCTCGGAGGCCCTCGAGGGCGAACCGCGACCCGACGCAGAGCAGCTCGCGGTTCACTGGCTCGCGGCGGGGGATGTCGAGAAGGCGGCGAGCTACGCCGAGCGCGCTGCCCGGCGAGCGTTCGCCGCGCTCGGCTTCCGCCGCGCGGCGGAGCTGTTCGCCGACGCCCTGGAGCTCGCCCGCGAGCGGCCGACCTTGTCCGTCGCGCAGGAGCTCGACCTGCGCGAGATGCTCGCGCGCTCGCTCCGAAACTCGGGCCGCGGCAGGGCGGCCGCGGAGATCCTGCTCGCGCTCGCGGACAAAGACGCCGAGCGCGCGTTCGACCATCGCTGCGAGGCGGCCGAGCTCTTGCTGCGGACGGGGCACATCGACGAAGGGACACGGGTCGTCGAGCGCGTGATGGTGGACGGCGGAGTCGAGTATCCGCAGTCCGACGGGGCCGCGTTCTTCTCTCTCGTCTGGCGCAGTGTCCGCCTCCAGGTGCGCGGGACGGGGTGGAGAGAGCGCCCCCTCGCGGAGATCCCCGCCCGAGACCTGCGCGCGCTCGACGCGCTCTACGCCTATTCGATCGGCCTCGGTCCGGTCGAGCAGCTCCGCGCGTTCGCGTGCGCGGCGGAGCACAGCTACCGCGCGCTCGAGCTGGGAGAGCCATCCCGCGTGGCCCGCGCGCTCGCGACCGAGTCGATCACCGCCGCCGCGCAGGGCAACGGCGCGCTGTCGGAGCGCCACGCGGCCGCCGCCCGGCTTGCGCTCGCTCGCTCCGGTGAGCGCGCGAAGACCCTCGCCATCGTGCCCGCCTCCGAGGCGCTCGCGTTCATGATGCGTGGCCGGTGGCGAAACACCCTCTCGGCGGCCGCCACGGCGAAGGCCTGGATCCGTCGCCACACCACGGGCGCGTGGGGCGAGCTTGGCTTCGTCGAGGAGACCGAGCTCTGGGGCCTCGCGGCGACGGGAGATTTCGTCACGCTCGTCGCGCGCCAAGAGGCGGTCGCGAAGCGCGCGATCGAGCAGCAAGATCTGTACGCAGGCTTTGGCGCGCGCTCGGGCCTCTCGAACCTCGCGTACCTGGCGAGCGACCTCCCGGATCGCGCGCTCGCGGAGACCGAGCGAGCCGTGGCGCTCTGGTCGAAGCGAGGCGGGCACTTGCAGCGCATGTTCGACGCCCTCGCGCGCGCGAACGTGCACCTCTACGCGCGGCGGCCCGCCGAGGCGGCCGCGGTCCTCGCCAAGCTCGACGCCGGCATGCCTCGTCGGCTCCTGGTCCCGGAGCCCGTGCCCGCGCTCATGGCGGACGTGAGGCTCCGTGTGGCGCTCGCGCGAGCCCTCGCGGGAGGGCCCGCGCCCGACCGCGCCGAGCGCCGCCTGCTGCGCGAGCTCACGAAGGGGAGCCGAGAGTGGGCGGCGGGCCTCGCCGCGCTCCTGGAGGCGGGGCTCGCGGAGGTCGACGGGAACTCGTCCCTCGCGGCCCGTCGCGCGGAGGAGGCGGCGGGGCTGCTCCTCGCCGCAGACATGGTGTATCTTTCCAAGCTTGCCTCGATCTACTCCCGCTCGCAGGGGTCCGGTGCATACGCGATCACCGACCTCCCGCTCGGCCCTCACGCCGTCGCTCGACCCGCCGCCATGGCGTGGACGTTCGTGCCTGGCTTGCGGGCGCGGAGCTCGTCGCCGAGCGCCGCGCCTCCGGCGCCTCGGCGCGATCCCGGCTGACCGGAGCACGACGTGAGCCGAACCTACCCGCCGCCGAACCCTTCGTGGCCGCCGCCCCCCTCTGTGCAGCCCTCGTGGCCACCCTCTACCGTCCGACCTACGGGTCACCCGCCGTCGGTCCATCCGTCCGGGCCGCCGCCTCCCCTCGCCGAGGGCTTCGTGCTCCTCCCCGGGCCGACACGCCCGCGCGGGCGGCTCTCGGCCGGGGCGACCAGCCTCTCGGTCCGGCTCTCGCGGGTCGGCCTGGAGAACCTCGAGCTGTCGGCGGAGAGCGTGGGGCTCCGCTCGCTCGACGGGCAAGAGGCGGACCTCGAGCTCGACGACTTGTTCGACGTCGTGCGGGGTCGGGTCTCCGCCCGCGACGAGGCGAGCGGGACGTTCGCGCCCCTCGATGCGAGCGTCGCCGTGACGCGCAGGATCTTCGGGCTGGTGCCCGCGATGGAAGGCGCCGGCCCCTCCCTCGCGCCTTCGGTCACCGAGCGCATCGACGATCCCGGGCGAATCCTCCTCATCACCCGCGCGCTCGTGGCCAACCGCACGCTCGGGCGAATACGCGCGGCGGGGCGCGACTGGGTGCTCCGCCCCGAGCGCCTCGCGGGCGGCGTCATCTCGTGGGCCGTCCTCTCGCATGGCGGGACGCCCACGTCGCCGCTGCTCGTCGAGTGCTCGGGGTACGGGGCGCTCTACTCGCTCTCGCTGCTCCTGGCGGGCGGGTGGGGCTCCCCTCTCCTCACGACCGTCCCGCTGTCGGTCCAGCGGAGTCGGCAGCGACGCATGCCGCGCACCGCGGCGCCCGACGAGCTGACGGTGCGCTTCGCGCATCCCAAGTTTGGCTTCGTCGTCGACCGCCGGCTCGGAGATCTCTCCGAAGAGGGGCTCGGCATGCTCAGCGTGGGGAGCGAGGACCTCCTGTGTCCCGGCCTCGACCTCCCCAAGGTCGTCGTCGTCCGGGACGGGGTCGAGGTCGTCGAGCTGCGCGCGACGGTCCGGAGCGTCAGCGCGAATCGCGATCGCGTCGGGCTCGCCGTCGCCCCCATCGACGACGACGACGCCCCCGAGTGGCGTCGCCTCGTCCGCGAGCTCCTGCACGAGCGCACACGCTCGGATGGCTACACCGCGGCCGCCCTCTGGACGCTCTACGAGGCCTCGGGGTACTTCAGCCTGTCCGGTCGCAAGCCGGAGGACTTCGCGCCCCTGCGGAGCGCCTTCGAGCACGCCACCGAGCAGCTCCTGCGGGCGCCCGACATCGGCTATCACGTGGTCTGGCCGGGCGCGCACGAGCTCTATGCCTCGGTGGCGAACGTGCTCGTCTACTCGCGCGCGCACCTAGGCTTCCAGATGGCGAAGCTCCCCGGGAGAGCGCTCGGCGGCGCGAGCGGCAAGGCCATCCTGCGCGACATTCACTGGCACACGCTCGAGGAGGCGCTCGCGTCCTCGCACAGCGACTACTGGATTGGGTACGTCCAGCCCGAGACCCGCTTCAGCAACCTGCTCTACTGCGAGTTTCAGTCACGGTTTCGCGACCCGGAGCACGAGTGTGTCGTCCCGATTCATCCGTTCCAGGTGCCCTGCGGGCGCGGCGAACGCGCGGACGAAGTCGAGGCGCGCGGGGACATCGGGCGTCCTACGGGGGCCGAGCTCTTCGCCCTGTCGGAGCATATCCGGGCGACCCGACCTCGCCCCTACTGGGAGAGCCAGGACCTCACGCTCGAGCAGCTCGATCTGCACACTGTCCGACACCGCTGGGCGCGCGCGGGGCTCGAGCGCGATCGCCTCATCCTCATCGCCCGCAGCGCCGACGGGCAGCCCGAGGCGGCGCTCATCGCGGAGCTTGCCCAGCCTGGCCTCCACGTCTACGGCCTGATGGACATCGCGCGGATCATCGCGCTCGCGCCCGACGGCGAGCGACGAGCGTCCGAGCTCCTGGACGCCGCGGGCGCCTGGTACGCGGAGCGCGACCGCTCGTCGTTCGTCTATTTTCACGAGGGCGACGGACCGCCCCCCGACCGGGAGGACCTCCACTCGATGGGCCGGGCGAGCCTCTGCGTCATCTCGATGAACCTCATCCCCGATCTGCTGGATCACCTCTTCGAGCACATGGCCTGGGACCCCGTGGACTCGATGCCGCCGCCGCGGAGCTAGCCACGCCGTGTCGGGGCTCTTCGAGGGCCCGCCGCGACGGGCGACGAGGACGCGCTCGGCGACCCGAAGGAGCGGACCGCCGGGATCGAGTCCCTGAAGAGCACCCCGCTCGACCGCGATGACGCTGGCTCGACCTACCGGGACCACGCGCGCGAGGTGCTCGTTCAGGCGGCGACCACGCTCGATCTCGCGGATGTTCGGGGACAACTACCTCCTCTAGGCGCTCCGGCGCGGTCGCCGACGAGCGAGTCAGGACCGCGGACGCTCGAGCGGCGCGTCGAGCGCGTAGAGCGGGGCGTCGAGGCCCTTCGAGGGCCACTCGCGGAGATCGCGCGGGGCGCGCTCGAAGGCCGCGAGGAAGAGCTCGTTCACCGCGGCCTCGAGCACGAGCCGCGCGAGGGGCCCGCGCGCGGGCAGCCGGAGCAGCGCGTGGCGCTCGGGCGCGAGCATGGCCTCGAGGCGGTCGAAGAGCGCGCCGCCGTCGCCCAGAGCCACGAGCAGCCTCGTCTCTGTGTAGAATGCATGAAAAGGCCCGTGGGCGATCTCGAGCACGTCCCACGTGGGCGGCTCGTCGCCCCCGAGGCCCTCGAGCCACTTGATGGCGAGCCCGCAGGCGAGGCCGCGCTCGCCCGACTCGCCCGCGGTCACGCGCGCCTCGCGCGCGACGGCCGCCTCGCGCGCGAACG
>CAZHGG010000027.1:12634-17591 GCA_964531755.1 uncultured Polyangiaceae bacterium | reverse complement strand
CAGCTCTGCGTCACCCGCACGAACGAGTACCGCGCGCGCGTCGGCGTGCGGCCGGTGGTCCGCCGCCCCGACCAGGAGGCCTGCGTCGACAGCGAGGCCGCCTCCGACACGAGCGCAGGTCCCCACGCCACCATGGGCCGCTGCCACGAGTCGGCCCAGAACGCGTGCCCCAACTACCCCGGCCAGAGCCCCGAGAGCACGCTCTCCGACTGCCTCGCGCAGATGTTCGCGGAGGGCCCGGGCGAGCCCTACAAAGACCACGGCCACTACATCAACATGACCGGCCCCGCCTACACCGGCGTCGCGTGCGGCTTCTTCACCACACCCTCGGGCAAGCTCTGGATAAACCAGGACTTTTTCAGGTAACCCGCGCACGGTGGCCGCGCGCGCCGCCCGCGTTGGCCGGGGGCGCGCTTCGTGATACCCCCTTCGAGTGAGCTTCGTCACCGCGCTGGCGCTCGCGGTCGCCCTCTTCGTCGCGGCGCCCGTGCTCGCCCACCGACTGCGGCGACTGCGCGCCGACGTCGTCCCGTTCGCGCCCGCGCACCTCGTGCCCGCCACGCCGCCGAAGGCGCGCCGGCGCTCGCGGCTCGAGGACCGGGCCCTGCTCGCGGTGCGCGCGCTCGCGGTCGTGGTGCTCGCGCTCCTCGGCGCGTCCCCGCTCGTGACCTGCTCGCACCTGGCGCTCGACCGCGACAGCGGCGCCTCCGTGGCGCTCGCCCTCGTGCTGGACGACTCCGGCAGCATGCGGGCGACGCTGCCCTCCGGCAAGCCGCGCTTCGCCGCCGCGGTCGCGGGGGCCGAGCAGCTCGTCGCGAGCGCGCGCGAGGGGGACGCTGTCGCGATCGTGCTCGCCGGCGCGCCGCCGCGGGTCCTCGTCGCGCCCACGACCGATCTCCGCGCCGTCCGCGCGGCCCTCCGCGACGCGCGCCCGAGCGACCGCGGCACCGAGCTCGTCGAGGCCCTCGCGATGGGCGAGGGGCTCCTCACGGGGCTGCCGCAGATCGACAAGAAGCTTGTCCTCCTCAGCGACCGCGCCGACGGCCACCCCGAGGGCGCGCCCCTCGGCGCCGAGCGGAAGCTGCCCGTGTGGGCGCCGCTGCCCGAGCTGGCCGAGAAGGTGACCGACTGCGCCGTGATCACCGCCGACCGCGCCGGCCCCACGGTGCGGGTGCGCGTCGCGTGCACGCCAGGTGAGACGTTCGCCGGGCGCTCGATCGAGGTGGTCGCGCGCGACGGCGGCCGCTCGTTCGGCAGCTCGCCCGGGGTCGCGTCCTCCGCCACGGAGGTGTCGATCACGCTCGCGGCCGGCACACCCGACGACCTCGTCGCGCGCCTCGCCGGCGCCGACGCCGTCGCGAGCAACGACGCCGCGCCGGTGCTGAGCGAGGCCGGCCCCACCGCGCTCGCGATCGTCGCCGATCCCTCCAGCGAGACCGTGGTGACCGGCGGCAGCCCGGTCGTCGAGCAGGCCTACGCCGCGCTCCACACCGAGCTCGCCATGCGCCCGCTCCCGCAGCTCCCCGACCGCCTCGAGGACCTGGCCGCGTTCGCGGGCGTCGTCGTCGACGATCCGCCGGGGCTCACGCCCGAGCAGCGCGGCGCGCTCGGCGCGTTCCTCCAGCGCGGCGGCGTCGCGCTCTTCGCGCTCGGCCCGCGAGCGGCGCAGGCCCCGCTCGGCGCGAATTTCGCCCCGGCGCTCGCGCAGGCCGTCACGTGGGGCAAGAACCCCGGGCACGTGTCGGGCGCCGCGTCCCAGGCCGACGGGGCCGACCCCAAGTCCGCGCACGCGCTCTTCGCCGAGGCCGCCCCGAGCCTGCGCGATCTCTCCGCGCCCGACCGCGCGACCCTCAGCCCCGCCGACGCCACGGCCTTCGAAGCGCTCCTCGCGTTCTCCGACGGCAGCCCGCTCGTCGCGCGGCGCGACGTCGGCGCGGGCGTCGTGTGGGTGGTCGCGCTCCCCTTCTCGGTCAACGACAGCGATCTCGTGCTGCGGCCGGGGTTCCTCTCGCTGCTCGACGCCTTCGCCGACCTGGCGCGCACGCGCGCGGCGCGGCGCCGCACCGAGGTCGGCGCGCCGTGGCTCCTCCGCGACGAGGCGGGGGCGCGCGCGACGATCGCGGTGAAGGGCCCCGACGGCGAGCCGCTCCCCACCATGCGCGACCCCGAGGGCGTGCGGGCGAGCCCGGGCCTCATCGGCGCGTACGAGCTCAAGCGCGGCGACCGCGCCGAGCTCCGGGTGGTGTCCGCTTCACCGCGCGAGCTCGACACGCGCCCCCGCGCCGCGCCTCCTTCACGCGCCGGCGAGCGCAGCGGGGGCTCGGCCCGCACCCAGGTCGACCTCTCGTGGACCCTGGCCCTCGCCCTCCTCGCGCTCCTCGCCGCCGAGCTCACGCTCCGCGTCGTGATGCGACCCCGCGCCGGCGTCGCGACCTGAGAGCGCTCGGCCACGCGCGCCCGACGCCTGCGGCGGCGACGGCGCGGAGGGCGGCTTGCGTGCAGTTTGCACGCGGATGCGAGAGAGGGAGGGGAGTCTGGTTCCATGCTGTGCGCGCGAGTCGGCGCCCCGGCCTGAAAGGCCGAGGCAGGGCAGGGCCTTCAGGCCGGGGCTCTCGCTCGGAGCCGCACCCACTCCATAGGTGGCAGGTGGCGGGACCGGGGCGGCTGCCAGAACGGACAGGTGGCGGCGAGCGCGACGGCGGCTGACGGATGAACTGCGCTCGGACCGGCGCCGCGCCTCTCCGGCGCCGAACACACGCGAAAGAGGGCTATCCTGCGTGGAATGCCCCGGGTCCTCCTCGTCGACGACGACGCTGCTCTGCTCGACGTGCTCACGCTGGCCTTTACGGACGCCGGCCATGAGGTCTCCACGGCAAGAGACGGGCGCGAGGCGCTCGCGACGCTCACGCGCGATCCGCCGCACCTCCTCGTGACCGACGTGAACCTCCCGCACCTCGACGGCTATTCGCTCGTGCGGGAGCTTCGCGCGCGCGGTTCGAAGCTCCCCATCGTTCTCTTGACGTCTCGAGACACCGAGGTCGACGAGATCCTCGGCTTCGATCTCGGCGCGGACGATTTCGTTTCGAAGCCCTTCTCGACACGCGCGCTGCTCGCCCGCGTCACCGCGCTCCTTCGGCGAGAGGCAGCGCGTGAAGACGCGCCGAAGGCCGCGAGCGCAGGAAAAACGGCGCTCGTGTGCGGAGACCTCACGCTCGACACCGAGCGGGTCGAGGCCCGCCACCGCGGGACGGCGATCACCGTGACGATGACCGAGTTTCGACTGCTCGAGGCGTTCGTTCGGCGGCCGGGCGTCGTGCTCTCGCGCACGCGTCTGCTCGAGCTCGCGCGGGGTGACGACGGCGTCGTCGACGATCGCCTGGTCGACACCTACGTGAGGCGGATTCGCCGCAAGCTCGAGGCGATCGAGCCGGGATTCTCGGGCATCGAGACCGTCATCGGCGCCGGCTATCGACTCCGCACATGAGTCGGCGAGACGACATTCTCCGCGAGTCGGCGCGCTACTCGCTGCGCTTGCGCGTGTTCCTCGCCGTGGCGCTCGCGGGCCTGTCGCTCCCACTCCTCGTGTTCGTCGTGAGCCAGATCGAGCGCACGGTGCCCGAGGCGCTGTGGCGTAAGACCCTCGACGCCACCGACGCCGTGACACTCGACGTGGAGTCCTCCGATCGCCCGTCCGAGGCGCGGGTGGTCGCGATCGCCGAGAAGTACCGGGCGCGGATCCGCGTCGTCCCGCGGGTGGGGGTGGAGGGCGCGCTCGACGTCGACCGCGACGATCCCCGCGACGCCATGCACCCGGTCGAGGCGTTCTTCTTCTTCGCCCGCTCCAACGACACTTCGAGAGACTACGACTCCATCACCCCCATCCTCGCGCGGCCCGAGGTCTCCTACGCGCTCGCGCGCGGTCTCTACATCGACTGCGCGCGCGATGGCCTCCGCGTGTGCCACGCCACGCGGCCCGCGCACGACCGCGAGAGCCGCGCGTGGGTGGTGTACGTCGACAAGAGCTCGGCGCGCCCCGTCGAGGAGGTCTACCTCGTGCGCCGCATCTTGCTGCGACTCTCGCTCGTGACCGCACCGCTGGCGATGGCGCTGGGCTTCTGGGCTGCGCGAAGGGTGACCGCGCCGATCGCGCGGCTCCGGCGGCAGGCGCTCGAAAAAGCCAGCTCCGAGAGCCCCAACGCAGACCTCGCCGAACACGCCGACGAGGTGGGGGACCTCGCCTCGGCGCTCAATTCGCTCCTCGGCGCGCTCGCGCGGAGGCGCGCCGAGAACGAGGCGTTCGTCGCCGACGTGGTGCACGAGATGAAGAGCCCTGTCGCCGCCATCACGGCCGTGGCCGAGGCGCTCGAGGCCGCGCTGGCCGACGCGCGCCGCGAGCGACTCGCCCGCGCCCTCGGCTCGAGCGCCGCGAAGCTCGACGCGCTCGTCAGCCATTTCCTCGACCTCGCGCGGGCGGAGGCGGGCATGCCGCGCGAGGATCGCGAGCGCGTCGATCTGGCAGACCTCCTGCGCGCCGCGGTCGCGCGCTTCGCGGAGGATCCTCGCTATTCGGGCGTCCGGTTCTCCGCCGAAGCGCGCGGCCCGCACCTCGTGTTTGGCGTCCGCCGGAGACTGGATGCGCTCGTTCGGGAGCTCCTCGACAACGCGGCGTCGTTCGCCGGCGCGCGCGCGGAGCCGGGGCTCGTGCAGGTGTCGCTCACGACCACCAACGAGGGCGGGAGAGAGGTCGTCCACCTCGACGTTCACGACAACGGCCCGGGCATCCCGCCCGAGGCCCTCCCGCGGGTGTTTCAGCGCTTCTTCACGACCCGAGGGGAGAAGCGCGGCACGGGCCTAGGCCTCGCGCTCGTACACGCCGTGGCGGTCGCCCACGGCGGCTCAGCGAGCGCCGAGACCGGCGAGCACGGCGCGACGATACGTGTGACGCTGCCCGCGCTCG
>CAZHGG010000027.1:0-12534 GCA_964531755.1 uncultured Polyangiaceae bacterium | reverse complement strand
GTGACCGTCACGACGGCGTTGTACTGATTCTCGTCCGCGAGTGCCGCGAGTGAGTGAGGGACGGTCACGCTGATCGACTCCCGCGTAGGGTCGAGCTTCGAGCGCGCCTCGTCCATCCACGCGCGTAGGGGTTTGTCTCTCCTCGAGACGGCTGGCTCGACCTTCGCGATCTCCGACTGCGCGATCTCCCCCTCGATCGCCGAGTTTCGGATGTACTCGAACGGCCTTATCGCGTCGACGCGAGCGACGTCTCCGAGCACCGCTTCGAGCTTCGGCGAGGCGGCCTCGAGCCTGCGGAGCGTGTGGGTCGTCGCGTAGTCACGGTACGGCCCATGACGAAGCTGACCGGCGCGGAGGGTGTCGCGCTCGTCGAGCAGGAGGGCCGCGATGCCGCGACGGATGCGCTCGTCGTCGTGGTCGACCATGGGGAGGAGGGCCGCGGCGCTCTCGACCTCCAGGACCTCTTCCTCGACGTGGACGAGCGCCTGGTACTCGTGCTCCATCACGCGTCTGAGGTTGATACGCGCCGAGATGAGGTGAGTCGGCATCAGGCAGAACGCGAGGAGCCCGAGCGCGAGCGCGTCGAGCTGACGTCGCAGGAGCCACGCGAAGGAGCGCCGCCTCCAGAGCTTCATTCCCACTTGAATGAGCCCGACCACGACGAGCGTCGTGCCCATCATTCCGAGGATTCGGATGTTCGACAAGCCGCTCGTCGTGATGTGAATGGCGAGGCGCCGATAGGTCCCTAGCGCGAGGACGAGACCTTGGCCGAGCCAAACGAACGCGAGCGCCCGCCCCAGCTTGGCGCGCGGATCATGGGCGAGCGCGCCGCGAAACAAGACCCCCACGACGACCGTCAGCGCGGCGATCGCGAGCGTGAGCCACGCCGCGCCTTGATGGGCATAGGCACGCTCGCTGACCCCGGGCGGTGGCGAGCCGGCCCAGAGATAGGCGGCGTCGAGCGCGTTGTAGAGGGCGAAGAGGGTGTTCAGCGCGAGCATCGCGTTCTGCGCGACGTTGAGTGACGTGCGGTCGGCCAAGGTGTCCGTCTCGGCGGATTCGGCTCTGCTCCACGGCCGGACGGCGGGCCGGAGCAGGAGCACGGCGCCCACGCCGATCGGGACCCAAGCGACCATGCGCTCCACGTAGGGGAGCTCGAGTGTGGAGAGCGCGCTGAGCCAACGGCCGACGAGGGGGTTCGCGAGGCCGAAGATGCCCACGAAGACCGAGACGAGCGCGAGGGGTACGACGATCGGCGCGAGGCTCCTCGTGCCCGGGCGACCCATCAGCGCGCCCCGGGCTCCGACCGCCGCGGCCCACAGTCGCCGGGGCGTGGTCGTGAGCGTCGCGCCGAGCGAGAGCGCGACGTCGGTCATGAACGCGCGCCGGCTCCGCAGGGTGACCGCCAGCGCGAACACGCCCAGGAGCCCGAGCAGGACGGTGCCGAGCGTGGGGGCGAGCGCACATCGAGCCGCGATCGCGAGGAACAGGAGCCCGGCGATCGCGAGGCGTGTCGTCACTCGCCGCGCGCGCGCCGCGAGGACGACGATCGTCGGGGCCGCGAGGAAGAAGAGCGAGGCGGTGACGCCGCGGATCGAGAGGGGCTCGGGGATCTCCAGCGACCGTACGAACGCCACGTCGGCGAGGGCGACGAGGGCGACCGCGGCGACGAGCTCGCGGGGGCGCGCGGGCATCGTGCGGTGTCGTGGATAGGCGACGATCGGCTCCGACGCGGGCTCGGGCCGGTACGGGTGCGCGGCTCCCGAGGAGGCCGGATACGCCCACTCGCCGAGGGGATTCCCTTCGGCGAGTGCACCGGACGAGGCCACGGCGCCAACGGGGCGAGCGGGGCGAGCGGACGAGGCGAAGGGAATGGGGGGTCCCGACGAGGTGTTGTGCATCCACCGACGGTACCCCGCGCTCGTGGGGAGTCACGCGCCAGACCCCTTGATTCACGCATGTTTCACGGGTGTGTCGAGCCTGCGAACGGGATTCACCGCGCGTTCACACGAGCTTCACACGCACGTCCGGCAGGCTCGTCAGAGCGCGCCGACGGGCGGACGGGAGGTATGAACGGACGCCGCTGGAGCGCCGTACTCCGGTCGTTTGGCATAGGCACGCCGCTCGCCTTCGGCTCGCTTGCGTGTTCATGGCGACACCTCGCCTTCGGCTCGGGGCCGCCATAGACCCTCGTTCGCCCCTTCGGGGCTCACTTTCAGGTTCACGCGCGATTCACACACGATTCAACCCCTGTTCCCGCGCCCTCTGCGGTGCGTCCACGTCGCGGCCCCAGGCTCTCGAGTGGAGGTCACCCGATGAAACCGTTTCTGTCTCTGCTCGAGCTCGCGTCTCCAGGTCCCTCGGTCGATGACGTCACCGGAGCCGGGACCACCGCCAACGCGACAAGCGCGCCCCCCGCGCCGACGCGCGCGGAGCAGCTCGCGCTCGCGTGCACCGGCCTCCTTGGAGCCGTGGGCCTCGCGGCCATCTGGGGAGTCGCGGCCAACTCGAGCGCGCCCCACGCCGCGCTCAACGCCCTGAAGGTCCCGATGCTCGTGATCGTGTCGGGCGCCGCCTCACTCCCGATCACAGCGCTCGTATGGAAGCTCACGGCGGGGCGCGCGGCGAAGACCACGAGCCTCCTCGTCGCGTACTCCGCCGCCGCCTTCGCGGGCACGCTCGTCCTCGCGCTCCTCTCGCCGATCGTCGCGCTCTACCAGCACTCGAGCGCCTTCGCGGGGCCGTGGGTCGCGCTCGGCTCGGCCGTCGTCGGCTTCGTCGGCGCGGCGTGCGTCTTCGTTCGTGTGCTCCGGAAGCTGGGATCGCGGGAGGGCATCGGCCAGAACCTCGCCGTGGGCCTCCTGCTCGTGATCCAGCTCGCCACGCTCTCGCAGCTCGCCTCGGTGCTCCCGCCCGTCTTCGGGCAGCGCACGGCGTTCGGTCGCGGGGTGGATGGCCTGCGCTCCCACGAGCCGAGGCCGTGAGCGGCGTGGTCATCGGAGCCAGCCTCGCGTTCGTCGCCATCGTCGCCTCGCTCGCCGTGGCCCTCGGGCGCCTCCGACGGCGCATCGAGCTCGAGGAGGCCGAGCGGACGATCGCCGCCGAGATGGGCGACCAGGCCTGGGGGCGCTGCGGGCGCTGGGGGCGCGAGCCATGATCGCCCTCCTTCGCCTCCGCGAGTCGCTCGCCCTCGAGTCCGCGCTGCTCGGTGTCTCGGTCGTCCTCGCCAGGCTCGCCGCGCCTCGCCTCGCGAGCACGCGCGCCGCCCGGCGGACCGTCGCCGCGGTGGCCCTGTTGGTCGTGGGAGGCCACGTCGCCTGGGGCGCGCTCCCTCGTCCCTTCGCGAGCTATGGGGTGGACGTCGCGATGGCGCTGCTCCCGCTCCTCGGGCTCCTGTGCCTCAGCCTCGTGCCCGCGGTGCTCTTGGGACGCGCGCTGAGCCGTCTGCTCCTCGCTCCTGCGGTGGCGATCGAGCCTCGCGGGAGCGAGCCCACGGCTCCATCCGCCGGAGCAGACGCGCCTGCTCGCGAGCCGCGACCTACCCGCCGCGCGATCGTCGCGATGGCGACGCTCGCGTTGCCTGCCGCGGGCCTAGGCGTCGGAGTGACTGGGTTCTTCACCGGCGCCGCGCTCCCACGCACGCGCCGAGTGCGCATGGACTTCCCGCGGCTCCCGCAGGAGCTCGCGGGACTCCGAATCCTCCAGCTCTCCGACCTCCACCTCGGCTGCACGCGCCGCCTGGACGAGCTCGAGCGCTTCCTCGCGGGCGCCGACCGCCCCGATCTGCTGATGTTGACCGGCGACGTCGCGGAGGACCTATCGCTCCTCGCCCCGGCGCTGCACATGATCGCGGCGTTGAAGCCGCGCCTCGGCGCCTTCGCGTGCCTTGGCAACCACGAGCACTTCCGCGGCGCGGCGAGCGCGCGGAGGATCTTCGAGCGCTCGGACATGGACCTCCTCGTCAACGACGCGCGCGCGGTCGCCGTCGGCGACGCGCGGCTTGCGATCCTCGGAGTCGACGATCCCGTGTGGATGCGCGGCGACCTTCGACCGCGGCTCGCGCGTCACCTCGACGGCGCACTTCAGCGCGCCGGCGGCGAGGCCGACTTTCGACTCCTCATGTCCCACCGCCCCGAGGGCTTCGATCCCGCGCACGCGCGGGGCGTCGATCTCGTGCTCTCGGGCCACACCCACGGGGGACAGATCGGCTTTCACGAGAGGTCCGTGGGAGAGCGGCTATGGCCGGAGCGCTACCTCTGGGGCCCCTACTCTCGAGGAGACTCGCGGCTCTACACCACCGCGGGGTTCGGTGACTGGTATCCGTGGAGGCCCGGCTGCCCGAGCGAGGCCGCGCTCGTGGAGCTCGCTCATTCGAAGCGTCGCTGCGTGGGCTGAGCGCATCCGAGCGGCTCGTCCTCGGGTGAACCAGCCCGCAACCAGCCCGCTCGGGGCCTGCCGAGGCTCAGACTGCGTCCGGATCGACTCCGAGCTCACGCAGCTTCGCGGCGAGGCGCTCCGCGCGTTGCTCGGCTTCCTCGCGAGCCCGCTCGCTCTCCTCGCGAGCCCGCTCGGCCGACTCCTTTCCGGAGGTGAGGCCGTCCATCATGCCCTCGAGCCGCTGAATCAGCTCGGAGGCCTCCGGGAGCGCGGCAGATCCATGAAAAAAGCGCACGCGGCGCCCCTCGAGCGCGAGGTCGAGGCCGAGGACGCGCGAAGGCCAACGCCCTCCCTGCGGCACGATCGCTCGGTAGACGCGCTCGACTTCGTCGAGGCGGTAGCCGATGAGGCGCGTGGTGCGCGCGTCCAGCACGAAATACTCCGGGATCCCGAGCTTCGCGTACCAGATGACGTTGGTCTCGAGGTCCTTCTTCTTGTCGCCGTGGAGAGTCACCTCCATCGCGAAGTCGAGCCCGCGCTTCTCGTGCGAGACCATCCACCGCTCGCGCTCGTGGGGATCCACGTCGAGCACGGCGATGAGGTCGGGCGCGAACATGGGCTCGTTCGGGTAGTAGACCGGCAGCTCCGAGCCTAGGTACACGCCGCGGCCGATGCGGCGGAAATACTCGCCGAGCGCCTCGAGCGCGCGGGTCTTCGGGAGGCGGTGCGGATCACCTTCGGGGGGCGACGCGCGAGGGAGCTCCGAAGGCAGCGAAGCGTAGACGCGGGCCTGCTCGGCTGGGGAGAGGCCCTGCCACACGTCCTCGGGAGGCGCGCGAGGGTCGCTCGGATCGATGGGCCAGCCCTTCGTGGTCACCCTCGGAGCGTAGCATTCAGGCGCGCCGACTCCAGCGGCGAGATGGCGACAGCCGGGCGCTACCAGCGCCGCACGCCGAGCGAGAGGCCGACGGTGACGCCTGCGACGCCCGCCGACCCGAGGGGCGCCACGTAGATGGACGGACCCGCCGCGGCTTTCTCCTGAACGGGCTCGCTGCGCCCCAGGGCGAGCGACAAGAGCACCGAGGAGACGCCCGCGATCTGCAGCGCCGCGCTCGTGTAGAGGAGGGCCCTCGTGGTACCCGAGAGCGGGTTGCCGTCGGGGTTGAGGACGGTGTCGCGAGGGTGGGAGCTCGCGAAGGTGATCGGCCCCACAAACGGGATGAGGAGCTGCACCGCTCCATGCTGGCCCGTGAAGCAGATATAGTTGTTTACTTCAGAGCGCTGCTCCCCGAAGCACTGCATGGTAAGAGTGAGGACGAGCACGATCCCCCGCGCGACGCCGCCCGCCGCGCTCGGCAACCCGGCCACGAAGTTCGGCCCGTAGCCGACCAGCGCCAGGCCGGCGCCCACGAGCAAGAGGGGCTGGTTCGGGGCCCACCTCGTCCTGGGTTCAGCTCGCGAGGGGTTCGACGGCGGCGGGGCGCGCGGGTTGGACGGGGCACTCGCCTCGCGCGCAACCGTGGCGGAGTCGGCGAGAGCAGAGGGCGCCCCCACTGGCGGTCGGGGACCACCGTCCTCAGCGGGCGCGCTGGAGGGCGCCGGCGGAGGTGCTGCCGCAGTCGCTGGTGGAGGGGTGGGCTCGTCCGCGCCCGCGGGCAGTGCGAACGCGGACCTGGCCACCAAACTGAACGCGACCACGGGGAGCACGGTTACAAGACTGCGCATGGCCCTCCTCGATTGGAAAGCGAGTGCCGAGGATCGCGTCCGCACTGGCGTCCGCTTGGACGCTGGCGCGGACGTCGCGGACTCACTGTCAGAGCGGCTCGACGTCGTCTCCCCCGGTGCGACGAGGCTCAGTCCGCGCAGCACCGAAAGCCGATTTCGAAGTCTCGCGTGGCGCCACGAAGCAGAAATCCGCAGTTGGCGGACAGCGCCTCGGACGGGGTCCGTCCGAACGCGAACGAAGGTCCGGCGGCGGCCCCCCCCGCCGGAGTGGCCGCCCCAACGTCCACAAACTCCATGACGTTACCGCCGAGGTCGTACACGCCCGGAACGGAGCCCTGGCAGTCGGGGAGGGACCGCACGGGCAGCGTACTGCAGCCCGTCGGGTTGGGCCCGCAGCCCGTGCCGGAGCGGAGTCCGATGTTGCACGTCTCCGCGTTCAACTGCTGCCCGTCACCGTACGGCCACTCGCGAAAGAGCCGCCGGGTGTCGGGGTTGACTCCGAGGCTGCAGGCGAGCTCCCACTCCTCTCTCACCGGAGTGCGCGCGCCCGCCATGCGTGTGTCCGCGTAGCAGAGCCGCCTCCCCGCCCACTCGCAATAGGCGGCGGCGTCGCAGAGGTCGACGCACACCTGAGGATGCCTCCCGCAGGCGTCGCCCTTGCAGACACGCGGGTCCTTCAGGCACGTCGCGTCGGGGGTGGGGTCGGCGTCGTTCGCGCACGCGGCCAGCTTCGAGGTCATCTTCCCGGCGGCGACCTCGCGGGTGAAGGCCGCGTAGTCGTCGCGCGTCACCTCGGTGCTGTCGATGCAGAAGGTGCCCGCGGTCTTGTTGACGACGCGCACCATGGTGGGCCCGCGCCCGGAGGGGCACGGCGCGCCGCCAGCGTCGGCTCCGGCCGGTGAGCCGGGCGTGGCGCTGCACGCCGCCACGAGGACGAGCGCGCCGGCTGCGGTGACAACGCCCGACCCGCGCGGGAAACTCACGAACATGTGGGACTCCAAGGTGTTCGCAGCTCAACTAACTTAGCGATGGGTGGGGCATCTGGGGATACGCTCACGGATAGCCGGGCCCAGGCGTCCGCGAGCGACGATACTGAACCTCGTAGAGGCCCGCTCCCTCCAGCGAGGTCGTGATCGCGCTGGAGTCCCCGTCCGACGTCAGTGGGGGAACGACAAGCGTGACTGACTGATCGACGAGTCGGGGAGTGGACGATTCGGTCGCGAGCCCGTAGAGGCGAATCTCGGCGCGGCCCACCACGGGGAGCCGAATGGGCGGCGTCGCCACGAGGCGGAAGGCAGGAAGCGTCTCGAGCACGACGTTGCTGAACTCCAGCGTGTCCCTCGCGTTTACGGGCAGCGCGGGATGCGACGGCTCGGTCACTTGGGCACGGCGCAGCATCGGAAGCCGGTGTAACTGTTCGCATCGCTGAGTCGCGACCCTCCTGCGCCCTTGTTAATGTGGCAGCCCACTACCTCCTTCCCAACAAACACATCGTAATCTCCGCCTGCGCCCTGGACCAGCTCGGGTTCTGTCGGTGCAGGCGTGTCCCTCTTCACAAATAACACGAACTCGCGCACATTCCCCATGAGGTCGTACACTCCTGAGTAGGCGCCGCGACTCCGGCACTCGGACAGTGTCCCCACCGCCGTTGGTCGACAGGTCGTTCCCGACGCCCGGCAGCCCGTGCCCGCACGGTCAGGCGTGTTGCATGTACTCGGTTCGTACGCGTCTCCATAGGGATAGAGCGTCGCGCCCGCCCCCGACGGGAGTGTCATTCCGCGACACACGCGAACCCAGACGGGTGTCCAATCGCCCTGCACGTCGTCTTTCGTGAGCTCCTTCCCCTCGTCTGTCCCGCAGAGAGACTTGCCGGCCCACGAGCAAAACGCCTCTGCATCGCAGTAGTCGATGCACGCCTGAGGAAACTGATCGCACTCTGCTCCCGTGCACCGGAGGTCGCGTTCGCGTGTCGAGCACGCCTGATCGGGTTCAAGGCTCGCGTTGGACCTGCATCCCTCACGCAGCGGAACAGGCTTTTCCCCCGACGCAACGAACGCCCGGTACTGGCCGCGCGTAACCTCGGTGCTGTCCATACAGAAGGTCCGCGCTCCCTCCTGGGCGATCAGCGCCATCGCGGGGCCGCGCCCCGAAGGACACTTGGGCGTGGCGGTCGCAGCGCCCCCCGAATCGGGGGGTGTCGACCCGCTGCACGCCACCGCTGTGGCTACGCTCAGCGGCAAGGCAACCCGACGCGACCAGCGCACAGGACTCGTCATGGGACCTTCGAGTGCGAGGTGTGGTACTGGAACTGAACCGTGGGCCCGTTCAACGTTCGCGGGTTAGCGATGGGTGTGGGCGAGAGATCAACGGCCGGGCTCGGGGCTCCGCAAGCGACCATACTGCACCTCGTAGAGGCCGGCCCCCGCGAGCGAGGAGTGGGGCGGCCGCGAACGCGCCCGGCAATCAGTCCGCGCAGCAACGAATGCCTGTCTCTTCGTCAACGCGTTGGGAGAGGGTGCCGCGCTGCGTCGCGTTGCACGCCATGAACGCGGGGGGCTTGACGCCCTCTAAGCCCGTCTCTCTAAAACTTGCGCCGCGAGTGAACACTTCCTCGAATCCTGGCACACCATCCCCAACGAAGTTCACCCACTCGCTCACGTTTCCGCCGAGGTCGAAGACTCCCGGTACGCTGCCCTGGCAGTCTGGCAGCGAACCGACCGGGAGGGTCGTGCAGCGACCCGAGCCCAAGCAGCCCGTCTCCGACCTCAGCCCGATGTTGCACGTCTCCTTGTTGAACGTCTTTCCATCCCCATACGGGAGGGCACGTTCGAACCCCAGAGCGCACGCGAAGCCCCACTCCTCCTTCTCCGGATTTCCGAGGTCGTCGGGGGGGATCGCGCCGCCGTCGGCGAGGGCCCCACAGAGCCTCTTTCCCGCCCACTCGCAGTAGGCCGAGGCCTCGCACAGCCCCACACACACCTGAGGATGCCTCCCGCACGCGTCCCCCCGGCACACACGAGGATCTGCGAGGCACGTGGCGTCGGGGGTGGGGTCGGTGTCCTTGGCGCACACGAGCAGTCTCGACCTCATGCTCCCCGCGGGAACCGCCTGCAAGAAGGCGGCGTAGTCGTCGCGCGTCACCTCCGTGCTGTCGATGCAGAAGGAGCCCGAGGAGCGCTTGGCAACACGAACCATCTTCGGCCCGTGCGCCGAAGGGCACGGAGTCGCGCCCGGGCCCGCCTCCGCGCCGCTGCCACCGCCGCCCGGAGTCGTGCCCGAGCTGGTGCCGCACGCCAAGGGCGCGACGGCCGACGTGGCCATGACAAGCAGCGCGCGGGCCAAGAGGGGCGAGCCTCCAAGGCTCGCTCGGCTCGGGAATCGACGTCCCAGTGAGAATTGACGCGCCTTCACGGCTTTCCTCCGCCAGGACTGCGGACCTGTCGGAACTTCAATTGGTACACTCCAGCGCCCGCGCCGATCGGACCGACGTAGTTCAACGACGGCTGGAGTGGCGCGCCCGGAGCGGCTGCGTACATGCGCGTGGCCCAGTCTCCGAGGTCCACCAGTGGGTCACCGTCCGAGTCGGGAAGCTCGGTGGTCACCAACCACTCCAGGCTTGGACCGGGGGCGAGCCGCGTTGTCAGCGGCGGAATGCGCACGATCAGGTTCTGGTCCCGATCGGGTGGGTCGAGGGATTCGCCGACAAGCTCGGCGACGGTGATCTCGGCGTGACCGACGACGGGCATCTGCACGGGTGGACTCTCCACGAGCCTGTAGCCAGGCATTTCGAGGGAAATCTTGGAGAAACGAAACCCGTCTCCGGCGTTGACATCGGGCCAAAACTGGCGGTAGTAGACATCGCCTCCGACGCCGACTTCAGCCAGAATCTCGTCGTTCTGGAAGGCGTCCATGCCTGTCTCGTCGGCGCAGTAGATCGACTGCGGCTCCAGGTACCACAAGGTGGTATCCCACCCGGCGCGAATCGGCACGCTTCGATCGACGCGGCGAACGCGCAGCACATAGGTGTCAGGCCCCATGTCGCTCCACCAGGCCGTGCCCCCTGAGGGACCGCCACCGTCATCGGGCACGCGGCCATAGCTCGCCCCCGAGATCATGCCAGGGCCATCGCTATGGTAAGACGCCACGCAGTCCTGCGGGACGTTGTTAAATGAACGATACGTGCGAAATTGGAGGAAGAATTCGTCCTGCGTGGGATGGCCATCGTATTCGCGCAGACCATCGCCTGGGGCCATCCAACATCCGTCTTCGACGCTCGAGCACTGGTTCTTTCGGATGAACAGTTCAGTGCTGCCCGTCACCCGGCCCGATGGCGCGTAGACGCGCACGTAGAACGGTCCCTTGTCGACGAAGTAGGTCTTGGTGTCAAACACACAAGCGAAGTGTCGAGCATCGCGGCATCCAAGCCCATGGTCAACCGTTCGGTCGGGAACGTCCGGAACGCTCACGATCGACCGGGCGAGGTCGTGTGCGGCGAAGACGTCCACCGCCAGGTGACCCTGGGGGTTCGTGCCCCGGCGGAAACCAATGGAATATGTGCCCGGCTGGTTCACGCGATACCACTTGACCTGGCCGGGCTTGGCTAGCTGGACAGGGTCCGAGAACTCGGGCTGCGCGGGGGTGAATCGCGGAACAATTGCCAGATCAGGGCGACAGGCCGGGCCGATCGGGCCGAGCTCGAGAAAAACCCCGACGTGGTCGCTGGGCGCCCCCTTGAGCGCGCTGTGAAGCCACTGCGGACACTGCCGATCGTGCACCTCGCTCGAATAGAAGTGTGTCTCCGAGAGGGAGGGCGCGCCCGCGACGTAGTAGCCGCCTCCGTAGAGGAGCGCGTAGTCGAGGCGGCCGGTCTCCTCGGTCGGGAGAAAGTGGGTAATCCCCTGGTCCTCGGGGGAGGTGGTGCGCCAGGTGTCGTAGAACGGCAGCCCGTCCACGGGGAGCCCGCCCGGAACCGAGGCGCCCAAGCCACCGAGCACGTCGAGCTGACCCCAAATTCCCCTGCCATATTCCGAGGCGGCCATCGCCGGATTGGGCCGGGCCGCCGTGGAGCCGCGGAACGGGGGAAAGTCAATCCACCCCTCGATGTTCAGATCACCCACCAGCAAGATGTCCTGCTTTTTGACGGTAAAATCGACCGTACGTTCAAGCAGCGCCCGAATCTGAGCGAGCTGCTTTGCGCGAACCTCCGGGTAGTATTCCCCGCTGGCTGGATAGTCTGCCTGAAGGTGGGTGAACGCGATCGTGTACAGTCTGCCGTCGCGCTCGATGCGGACGATCGCGACCCCTTTGTGCGCGAGGCCGTCGCTGCCCGCGTAGGCGTCGAAGTCCTCGTAGACGGCCTTTTTCTCGACGTCGACGCTGCCGGTGGCGGAGAAGCCATGATTGCCGGGCCCGATGTCTTGAAACTTGAAACGGCTGAAGATGGCGAGCCCAGCGCTGGCGTACGGGTCGGGCACAAAACTCGGGAGGATGTCTGGAAGTGAAAAGGGAATGGGAGACGGGAGGTACCCAAGGCTCCGAGCCCCTTCGAAATCGGCGATATAGTGCGGAAATTCAGCCTTCAAGGCGCTAATGAGAATGTCGAGCGCGTCGCCGTCGAAGACTTCGTTCAGGACGATCACGTCATACGCGTCCTTGTGCAGCAGAATGCGCTGGGCGATTTCCGCAGCGTGCTCCTCCACGGCCCAGCTGTCGATGGGGACGGTCGCCCAGGCACCATCGTATCCTGAGCCGGGCACCAGATGGGTGTTGAAGCTGACGAGCCTAAGTCGTTCGGTGTTCGGTTGAACAACCAGGTTGCTGGGCGGCAGAGGCCGGCCCGTGGGAAGCGGGGACGGCGCGCGAAACACCGGACCCGAGAAGCGCGGGCTCAGCTTCTCGAACGGCTCGAGTTCACCCCCGGGCACGGTCGGACCGGACTCGATCCGATGGGTGGCCGGCTGGGCGGGAGGCTTTGCGTCCGGTGACCATGGCCACGGCGAAGCGCTCGGCGGCGAAGCAGAGTCCGCGCTCGAGGCGCTCGGTGCGGCGCTCGAGGCGATCCTGCTCGCCGGAGCCGTGCGCGACACACGTGGGCCGAGAGCCGCCGAACGCCGATTCCGCGAGAGCCGACGGCCCGCTTCCACCTCGCGGCCGAGTCCCTGAGCTGCGGTATGCGATGCGGGCGAATCCGCCGCCCCCCTCGGCACCACGAAAGAACCGCCCCGCGACAGCCAGCGTGCCTCCGAGCGTGAAAAGGCTGGCACCGCGGCTCGCGGTGCCCGCAGCGCCCCCAAAGCCCCTGTCGGCGACTGGCGCTCGAACTTCGCCGGGGGCCTGGGCGCGACCACCGGGCCCACGTCGCACGGGCACGGCACCTTCTTCGGTTTGCGGGCCACCGGGCCGCCCGCGAGCTCCGCGAAGTCGTGCGCGTGG
>CAZHGG010000026.1:0-17794 GCA_964531755.1 uncultured Polyangiaceae bacterium | reverse complement strand
CGCGACGTCGCCCCGCGCCACGCGCGCCTGCGCGTGCGCCCCGAGGTCCTTGAGCTCGACCTGCCCGGCGTCGAGCTCGGCGTCCCCGAGCAGCAGCGCGAAGGGCGCGCCGAGCCCGTTGGCGCGCCGGAGCATGCTCTTCATGGAACCGCCGCGCGTGTCGACCTCCACCGCGAGCCCTGCGGCGCGGAGCTCACGCGCGAGCACCAGCGCCGGGCCGACGGCCCGCTCTCCCAGCGGCGCGATGAGCGCCTGGACCTGGGGTCGCGCGGGGGGCGGCTCGGTCGCGAGGAGGAGCCGCTCGAGCCCACCGGCGAAGCCGAGCGCCGGCACGCTGGGCCCGCCGAGCTCCTCCACCATGCGATCGTAGCGGCCGCCGCCGATCAGGGTGTCGCTCGCGCCGAGCTTCTCGGGCGACCCTTTGATCTCGAAGAGGGTGCGCGTGTAGTAGTCGAGCCCGCGCACGAGGAGAGGGTCGACCTCATAGGTGACCCCCAGTGCGTTCAAGTGCTCGAGAAGCTTCGCGAAATGGGCGCGGTCCTCCTCGGTGAGGACCTCGGCGAGCGACGGCGCGCCCACGATCGCTTCGCGGTCGCCCGGGTCCTTCGAGTCGAGGATGCGGAGCGGGTTCGTGCCGAGCCGCCGCCGCGAGTCTTCGGAGAGCGCGTCGCGCTTGGGCTCGAGGAAGGCCACCAGCGCCGTCGCGTACGCGGCGCGCGTGCCCGGGCCGCCGATGGAGTTGACGAGCACCCGCGGCGCCGTGACGCCGGCCGCCGAGAGGAAGGCTACGAGCTCGGAGATCATTTCGGCGTCGCTCGCCGGCCCGGCGTCGCCGAAGCACTCGGCCCCGTACTGCCAGAACTGCCGGTAGCGGCCCTGCTGGGGCTTCTCCGCGCGGAACATCGGGCCGAGGTAGTACCAGCGGCTCACGGGCTCGGACTTGGCGACGTTGTGCTCGACGTACGCGCGCACCGCGCTGGCCGTGCCCTCGGGCCGGAGCGAGAGGTGGTCCCGGTGGTGCGTGAAGGCGTACATCTCCTTCCCGACGACGTCGGTCTCCTCGCCGATGGCCCTCGTGAAGAGCGCGGACGGCTCGACCAGCGGCGTCCGGAGCTCGCGGTAGCCGCCCAGCGCCATCGCGCGGCGGAAGAGCGCCTCCAGCGCGTGCCAGCGGCCCACGTCGCCGGGCAGCACGTCGTTCATGCCTTTGACGGCGCGGATGGAAGGCGAGGCCATGGAAGAGGTGCCCGAGGCGGGGCCGCGTGGGCCGCGGACGCGGAGCGGGCCGACTTTTGCCTTTTCGCCGGAGCGGGGTCAAGCGGAAGCTTTCGCGGTGAGGGGGCGCGTGCTAGCTCCACGACCCCGTGGGACGAACGCACATGTCGCGGGGCGCGCGCGCGTGCGCGCTCGATTTGGGGGGCGCGCGCGTGGGTGTGGCGCTGGCCGACGAGCTGGGGCTCTACGCGCACCCGCGCGGCGTCTTGGCCGCGAGGCCGCGACCCGCCCTGCTCGCGAGCATCGCCGCGTTCGCCCGCGAGGAGGGGGTGACCCACATCGTCTGCGGACTGCCCCTCGACATGCGCGGCGGGGAGGGGGACGCGGCCGCGAAAGCGCGCGCGCTCGCACAGGAAATTGCCGACGTGACGGGGCTCTCGGTCGAGCTGTGGGACGAGCGCCTGACGACCGTCGAGGCTCGCCGTAACCTCGCGGCGAGCGAGGTGCACGGCGCGAAGGCGAAGGCCCGCATCGACGAGGCTTCCGCCGTGACCATCCTCCAGGCATGGCTCGACCAGCGCCCCTCAGGCGGGCGGTGAGCGGCCGGGGCGGCGCAGGCGAGGGGAGGGACGGTGGCGGAGGTCGGCGCAGGCGCCGGCGCTCGTCGCGCCCGCGCGTGTCGGCGCCGCTCCTCGCTCGGGTCATCGTCGGGAGCCTGGTCACGGCCCTCGTCGCGGGCGCCATCCTGCTCCTGGTCGTGTACCCGACCGTCCGCGGCCCCGGGAGCGGCAAGGTCGTGTCGTTCGTCATCCCGCGGGACGAGGGGGCCTTCGCCCAGAGCCAGCGGCTCGCCGAGCTCGGCCTCGTGTCGAGCCCCCGCCTCTTCGCGCTGTTCATGGTCTCCCATGGCGGGGCCACGGCCGCGGCGCCCGGCCCGCACCTCGTGCCGGACGACCTCGGGCCCGGCGAGCTGCTGAAGCGCCTCCAGCGCTTCGGCCTCGGGGCGAGGGTCAAGGTCACCATCCCCGAGGGCTACACGCGGTTCGACATCGCGCGCCGCCTCGAGGACAAGCGCGTGTGCAGCGCGGCGTCGTTCCTCGAGGCCAGCGCGCGCCCCGACCTGCTCGCCGAGCTCGGGCTCACGGGCTCGGCCGAGGGGTTCCTCTTCCCCGCGACGTACGAGTTCGCGGCCGACGCGGACCCCGACCACGTCGTTCGGCGGATGAAGTCCGAGTTCGACCGGCGCCTCGCGCAAGTCCGGCTCGCGCACTCGCTCTCTCGGAGCACGGTCGCGACCGAGCTCGGCTGGGGCACGCGCGAGATCGTCGTGCTCGCGAGCATGATCGAGAAGGAGGCGGTGGTCGACGACGAGCGCCCGCTCATCGCCGCCGTGTTCGTGAACCGCCTCCGCGATCCCACGTTCAAGCGCAAGGTGCTTCAGTGCGATCCGACCGCGGGCTACGGTTGCCTCGTGCTCGGCGCGGCGGTGCCCGCCTGCGCGGGCTACACGGGCAAGATCACCCACGACATCAACGCGGCGCCCGAGAACACGTACAGCACCTACACGCACGAGGGGCTCCCACCCGGGCCCATCTCGAACCCGGGCGTGAAGTCGCTCGAGGCGGCGCTGAACCCTGCGACCACGAAGCACCTCTACTTCGTCGCCCGCGGGGGCGGGCGCCACGCGTTCTCGGAGACGTTCGACGACCACCACACCGCGGTGAAGGCCTCCGGGCCCCGCGCGCCGAAGCACGACTGAGCGGCGCTCGTGTCGCGCGGGACGCGCGCGGGTAGGATGCCGCCATGGAACCCTGGCTCAAGGCCGCGCTCGCGGGCGGCGTCTGTATAGGTGCACACTACATGTTCTTGCGCGCCGCCTCGGGCAAGATCGGCGACAGCCTCGGCGCGCTGGTCCTCGAGGGGACGGCGACGCTCGGCATCCTCGCGGCGTACCTCGCCATGCCCCGGGGGGAGGCCGTCGGCACGACGCGGGTGGGGGTGGTGTACGCAGCGCTGAGCGGGCTCATGATCTCTGGCGCGAGCATCCTGCTCTTCTACGCGCTGCGGCGAGGTGGGCCGGTGGCCTCGACCGGCACGGTCGTGCTCGGTGGCGGCGTCACGCTGAGCGCCCTGCTCGCGCCGGTGCTGTTCGGCGAGCCCTTCACGGCGCGGCGCGGGCTCGGCGTGGCCCTCGGCGTGTGCGCGATCTTCGTGCTCTCCTCCGAGGGCAGGGCCGCGACGCCGTGAGGCTCGGGCGCGTGTGGTCAGCGGACCTCCTTCGTAGTACACGCGAGCGGTGATCGCCGCCCCGGGTCGAGCCCCTCTCCCACCGCGCGCTCGCGCGCCCCGTGCGGGCGCTCACGGCCCTTCACTCGTCGCCCCCGCCTGACACCTCCAGGAGCCCCCATGTTCGCGTTCGATCCTCGGTCCGAGAAGCTCGCCATCGACACCATCAAGACCCTCTCGATCGACGGCGTCGAGAAGGCCAACAGCGGGCATCCGGGCACACCCATGGGCCTCGCCGACATCGCGTTCGAGCTCTTCACGCAGCACCTCCGCTACGATCCGAAGGACCCCGCGTGGCTGGGCCGCGACCGCTTCGTGCTCTCGTGTGGCCACGCGTCGATGTTGCTCTACTCGATGCTCCACCTCGCGGGCTACGACCTGTCGCTCGAGGACCTGCAGGCGTTCCGGCAGTGGGGCTCCAAGACTCCCGGGCACCCGGAGCACGTGCACCACACGCCGGGCGTCGAGACCACCACCGGCCCCCTCGGGCAAGGCATCGCCAACGGCGTCGGCTTCGCGCTCGCCACGAAGCTGAAGGCGGCGCGCTTCGGCGCCCCGTTCGAGGACGCGCGCACCTACGTGCTGTGCTCCGACGGCGACGTCATGGAGGGCGTGGCGAGCGAGGCCTCCAGCTTGGCCGGGCACCTCGGGCTCGACAACCTGGTGATCATCTACGACGACAACCGCATCACGATCGAGGGCGAGACGAACCTCGCGTTCACCGAAGATGTCGGCAAACGCTATGAAGCGTATGGTTTTTTTGTTCAGCGCGTGGACGGCCACGACCGCGCGGCGGTCCGCGCCGCGCTCTCCGCCGCGCGGGCGACACAGGGGCGGCCCTCGTTCATCGTCGCGCGCACGCACATCGCGAACGGCGCGCCGAACGCGCACGACACCTCGGAGGCCCACGGCGCTCCGCTCGGCAAGGCGGAGATCGCGCTCATCAAGCAGGCCATGGGCTTCGACCCCGAGAAGACGTTCCAGGTGCCCGCCGAGGTCACCGCGCTCTTCGCGGCGCGCGCCGCCCAGCTCGCGAGCGAGCGCGCGGCGTGGCAGGCGAAGGTCGACGCGTGGCGCGCGGCGAGCCCCGACGTCGCGCGGTCGATGGAGCAGCTCGAGGCGAAGGCCATCCCCGCCGATCTCTACGAGCAGCTCCTCGCCGCGCTCCCGACGAAGGAGGACGCGACCCGCAACCTTTCGAACGCGATCGAGCAGAAGGTCGCCGCGCTCGTCCCCGGTCTCATCGGCGGCTCCGCCGACCTCGCCCCTTCGACCAAGACGCTGATCAAGGGCGGGGGCAGCGTGAACCGCGGCGAGTTCGCGGGGCGGAACCTCCACTTTGGCATCCGCGAGCATGGCATGGGCGGGGTGGTGAACGCGCTCGCGCTCGCGGGCGGGTTCGTGCCGTTCGGGGCGACGTTCCTCGTCTTCAGCGACTACATGCGCGGGAGCGTCCGGCTCTCGGCCCTCGGCAAGCTCCAGACGCTATGGATCTTCACGCACGACTCCATCTTCCTCGGGGAGGACGGGCCGACCCACCAGCCCATCGAGCACGTGTGGGCGCTGCGGCTCATCCCCGGGCTCGCCGTCGTGCGGCCCGCCGACGCCATGGAGACGGCCGCGGCGTGGGCCATCGCGCTCGCCCGCACGAGCGCGCCTACGGCGTTCTCCCTCACCCGGCAGAAGGTGCCGGCGCTGAAGCGCGCCGAGGGGTTCGATCCTCGCGCGATCCTCCGCGGCGCGTACATCCTCGAGGAGGCGACGGGCGGCGCGCCGGAGCTCGTGCTCATCGCCACGGGCAGCGAGGTCGGCCTCGCCGTCGGGGCGCGCGCGGCGCTCGAGGCGGAGGGCCGCCGCGTGCGCGTCGTGAGCGCGCCGTGCCTCGAGGTGTTCGCGGAGCAGGAGAGCGCCTACCGCGACGCTGTACTGCCGGCCGGCGCCAAGCTCGCGTCGATCGAGGCCGGGTCGACCACGCCGTGGCGGGCGTGGGTGGGGCGCGACGGCCTCGCCATCGGCATCGACACGTACGGCGCGAGCGCGCCGGACACGGTCCTCGCGGAGAAGTACGGCCTCACGGTCGCGCAGGTCACGGCGCGGCTCCGCGCGCACCTCGGCTGACGCGCGGCGGACGGCCGCGCGCGGTCGGCGCTAGCCGATGCCGCCCGCTGCGCGGTCGACGAGCCACGACAGGCGCCCCTTGAACCCGCGCGTGATGCGCGCGGGGCAGTCGAGGACGTCGCCGTGGAGCGCCCACGCGCGCTCGAGGGCGGCGTTCTTCGATGCGCCGTAGGCCACCACGTACACGTTGCGCGCCTCCGCGAGGACGGCGCGCCCGAGCGTGATGCGCGCCTCGCGCGTGGCGGTCGCGGGGACGCCGATCACCGGGCTCTCCACGTCGGTCACTGCGGGATCGCCCGGGAAAAGCGACGCCGTGTGCCCGTCGTCGCCGATGCCGAGCACCACGAGGTCGAAGGCCGGCGGCGCGCCGGGCACCTCCTGCGCCAGCAGCTCCGCGTACGCCGCCGCGCTCGCGGTGGGCTCGCGTGTGCCGTCCATCGGGAACACGCCGAGGAACGGGGTGGCGCCGAACGCCTCGCGCACCGCGCGCGCGTTGCTGCGCGGGTGGTCGGGCGCGACCGCGCGCTCGTCGACCCAGAAGAGCTTCACGCGGTCCCACGGCACGTCGGACGCGGCGAGCGCCGCGTAGGTCGGCAGCGGCGTGGTGCCGCCGCTCACCGCCATGGTCGCGATGCCGCGCGCGCCGACGGCGCGCCGGAGGACATCGGCGAAGAGCCGCGCCCCCTCCGCGGCGCCCCGCTGGGGATCGTGGACGGCGACGAGCTTTCCTGGGACGACTTGTGTAGCCACGAGCTTCTGGCCTTCTGGGTGAGCGTGGAGCGAGCGGGAGGAGCGAGCAGGGAGAGTCAAGGGGAGGGGAGGCCGCCGCCGTCCGGGGCGTCGGCGGTGTCGTCCACCACCGCGGCCGTCGCGACCTCGTCCGCGATGTTCTCGGCGAAGGCGATCGACTCGAGCAGGGCGGCGTCGAGCGGCGGCCGCCGGAGGGTTCGCTCGAGCCACTTGGCGGCCTTGTTGGCCCCGAGGCGGACGCGCTGCTCCAGCGCGGCTCCTCCAGAGGGGACGAGCCGCCAGGTGATCACGTCCGCGTCGAAGGTCTCGCCGCAGTCACCGCCACTCGCCAGCTCGCGAACCGCGCCGCCGCGGAGGGTCTCGTGGCCCCGGCGCGCCACGAAGGACACCTCGGCGAGCGTGCACGGCGCCACGCCTGCGGGCGGCGGCACCGCGCGCAGCTCGATGTGCACCTCGCCGCCGTCCGGCCTCACGTAGCGGAGCGCGCCGCCGGCGCGGTACGAGCGGATGCCCAGCCGCGTGGCGAGCCACCCCACGAGGAGCGCGGCCTCCGAGCCGATCGTGGTGTTCGGGGGTGACGCCTGCAGCACGCGGATGGTCTCGATGCGCTCGGCGAAGGGCGTGTGAGCGGGCTGGTCGAAGAACCGCGCGAAGAGCTCCTGCCACGGCTGGAGGCGGGTCCACGCGAGGTCGGCCACGCGTGGCCCCTCCGGGCGAGAGCGCGCGTACGCGGCCAGCCCGACGAGGTTGCTCACGGAGGTGAACTCGGAGTCGATGAGCACCCGCTCCGCGCGCTCGGCGAGCTGCTCGAAGATCGCGTCGTTCGGGTGGAGGCGCCCGAGCCATACGAGCTGGATGGGCACCTCCGCGACGCGGAGCGACTCGATCACGCTGGGGATGCGCAGGCACATCGGCCCGCGCGCAGTGAGCGAGACGCGCTCGGTGAACGAGTCCTTCTCGCCCCCTGGCGAGGTCACGTGCACCGCGCAACCCTCGAGCGAGCCTTGGCGCGAGCCCGCGTCGAGGCCCACGACGATGGCGCGCGCGAGGAGCGCCGCAGCCACCTCGTCGACCACATGCGTGTACTTTGCAGCGATATCGATCGACTCCGCGACGACCACGAGGTTCATCGAGAGCAGGCGCGTCGTAGGCCCGCGCGCCTCGCCGATGGCGCGCAGCTCGCGCTCCACGCTCGCGATGATCGCCGAGGGCGGTGTCATGGCTTCCTCCACCTGCGCCCGTCGCGGGCGAGGAGATCGTCGGCCTGCTCGGGGCCCCAAGAGCCTGACTCGTAGACGGGCGGCGGGGCGCTGGCCTCGGCTCGCCACGCGTCGAACACGCGATCGATGAAGGACCACTGCTCCTCGACCTCGTCGTGCCGAGTGAAGAGCGTCGCGTCGCCGCGCATCGCGTCGAGGAGCAGGCGCTCGTAGGCCTCCGGCGTGTTCGAGCCGAACGCGGCGCCGTAGCGGAAGTCCATCGCGACGTCCCGCAGGATCGTCTGCTGCCCCGGCTCCTTCGTGATGAAGCGTAGGGCGATGCCCTCGTCGGGCTGGATGCGCACCGTGAGGACGTTCGGGCTCACGCCGCCGTCCGGCGCGCGGAACAGGTTGTGGGGCACGCGCTTGAACTGGATCGCGACCTCGGTCACGCGCCGCGCGAGACGCTTGCCCGCGCGCACGTAGAACGGAACTCCTCCCCAGCGCCAGTTGTCCACGAACATGCGCATGGCGACGAACGTCTCGATCGACGACGTCGGCGAGACGTCTCGCTCCTCGCGGTACGCGAGCACCTCGTCCCCCCGGACGAGGCCGCGCCCGTACTGACCTCGCACGACGTTCTCCTGCACCAGCGATCGCTCCATCGGCCGGAGCGAGCGCAGCACCTTCACCTTCTCGTCGCGCACGGCGTCGGCCGCGAGCGAGATCGGCGGCTCCATCGCCGTGAGGCAGAAGAGCTGCATCAGGTGGTTCTCGACGATGTCCTTCGTGACGCCCGTCTCTTCGTAGAAGCGCCCGCGCCCCTCGACCCCGATCTCCTCCGCGACCGTGATCTGCACGTGGTCCACGTGCTCGCGGCTCCAGATGGGCTCGAACAAGCTGTTCGCGAAGCGGAACACGAGCAGGTTCTGGACGGTCTCCTTGCCGAGGTAGTGGTCGATGCGGAAGATCTGCGACTCGTCGAACGCCGAGGCGAACACCGAGTTCAGCTCGCGGGCGCTCGCGAGGTCGGTCCCGAACGGCTTCTCGACCACCACCCGCGTGACCGCGCGGCCCTCGCCCGGCGCCTCGACGAGGTGCGCGTCCCGCAGGTGAGACACGATGGTGCCGAACTCCGAGGGCGGCACCGCCAGGTAGAAGAGCCGGTTTCGCGTGCCGCGCTCCACCTCGAGGGCCTCGAGCTGCGCGCGGAGCGCCGCGTAGGTCGCCGCGTCGTTGAACGCGCCGCGGACGTAGTGGACGCCGCGCTCGAAGTCGTCCCACACCGCCTCGTCGAGCGGCTTGCGGCGCGAGAAGCTGGAGACCCCGTCGCGCATTTCCCGGCGGAAGTCCTCCTGGCTCTTGTCGCGCCGCGCGACGCCCACCACGGCGAACCCGCTCGGGAGGTTGCGGCTGACGGCGAGGTTGTACAGAGCCGGCAGGAGCTTGCGCTTGGTGAGGTCACCTGAGGCGCCGAAGATGACGACGGCGCACGGCGCCACCGTCCGGTCCTCCAGGAGCCCACGCCGGAGGGGGTTACTCATGTGACGGCGCGCTCCGTGCGCTCGACCCACCCTCGATTTCTCGACAAAAGGACATCGTCTCGGCTCTCCCGCGCGAATGGCTGCGCCCATCATAGCGGCGTTCGACCGGCGACGCGCGAATCTGGCGAAACCCCCTGTCGCCGACCGGCATCCGACTGTCGAGGACGCCGATGCACACCAACGACGACGCCACGAACCGACACAACCTCCAGCCCCTCCCGAGCGCCCCGTCCGCCCCGGGCGCCCTCCCCGAGGCGCGCCAGCCGAAGCGGCGCGGCTTCGCGGCGATGGACCCGGCGAAGGTCTCCGAGATCGCCCGCAAAGGCGGCAAGGCGGCGCATGCCGCGGGCACCGCGCATGAGTTCACCGCCGACGAGGCGCGCGCGGCCGGGCGCAAGGGCGGCCTGGCCCCGCACACGCGGCGCGGCACGCAGAAGCTCCCCGAGCCCACGAAGCCCTAGCCGGGTTCTCCACGTTTTTGACCTGGGGCGCAGCGCCCCGTAGGGTGACGTGGTGGTGCTCCCTCCTGTCCGTGTCCACCACCCCCACGTCGACCTGAAGCCGGACGACGGCGCGCCGTTCGTCCGGGGCACGCGCGTGGCCGTTCGGCGCCTCTACGCGTGGCACAAGGGTGGGGCGAGCGTCGAGACGCTCCTCAAGCGCTACCCCGCGCTAGGGCCGGCGCGTCTCTTCGACGCCCTCGCCTTCGCGTACGACAACCTCGAGCTCGTCGAGGCCGACCTCGCGCGCGAGCGGGCGCTCCTCCACGCCGACCCGGACGCCCCGAAGCCGGCGACGCGTCAAGAGAAGCTCCCGTTCTGACGCGCGGAGTCGAGAACTTTTTCACGTCTCGGGCGTCCAAGCCGGTTCCACCCCGGAGCCCGCATGTCCTCGCCGCCCGCGATCGCCACCGCCACCACGACCTCCACCGCGCCCGAGGCGACCTCCACCCCCCTGCCGCCTCGCCGCCCCTTCGGGCGCCGGACCCGCGCCCTGGCGGTGCTGGCCGTCGTGGGGGCCTTCGCTGGCAGCTATCTAGGGCTCCGGCTCGCCGACCGGCACAGCGGGCCGGCGGCCCGCGCGACCGGCGTGCTCGAGGGCGCGGTCGTGACGGTCTCCCGTGGCGCGGCGGACAAGGCGGGCGGCTTCACGATCACGAGCCCCGGGGGGACGGCGCGCTCCGCGGGCGCCAAGGCCTCGGTGGGGCCCGGAAGCGTCCTCAAGACCGACGCGCGAACTCGGGCGCGCGTGAAGCTCACGGACGGCTCCGACGTCGTGCTCGACCGGGGCTCCGAGCTCGTCCTCGAGGACCAGGCGCGCACCGCCCGCCTCGTCGAGGGGAGCGTGCTCGTCGAGGCGGCGAGCGTCGCGGGGGCGCCGCCCCTCACCCTCCGCACGGGCGTCGGCGAGGCCCGGGTGATCGGCACCAAGCTCGTCGTCACGGCTAGCGGCGAGCGCACGAACGTCGAGGTCCTGCGCGGCGAGGTGGTCGTCGAGGGGGGTGGGGCCACGGCGAAGGTGCTCGCCGGCCAGGAGGCGGTCCTCACACGAACGGCGAGGCCCGAGGTGGTGCCGGCGACCGACCTCGCGCGGCGGTCCGCGTTCGGCGAGAACCTCGTCGTCCACAACGAGGACACCGAGGGCGACACGGGAGGCCTCGGCGAGCTGCGCGCGAAGCGGCCCGGCAAGACCGAGGAGAAGGACCGCGTCGTGCGGCTGGCCCGTCACGACGTGAAGGTGCGCATCGCCGGCGCGATCGCGCGGACGGAGGTCGAGGAGGTCTTCACCAACGACACCGACGACGAGCTCGAGGGGCTGTACCGCTTCCCCTTGCCGCCTGGCGCCCAGATGGAGCGCCTCGCGCTCGACGTGGACGGCAAGCTCGTCGAGGGCGAGTTCGTCGACGCGTCCAGGGCGCAGGCGATCTGGCGGGGCGTCATCCAGCACGCCGCGCCCAGCGCCCCCAAGCCCCGCGAAGAGTGGGTCTGGGTGCCGGGGCCGTGGCGGGACCCCGCGCTGCTCGAGTGGAAGCGCGGCGGTCGCTTCGAGCTCAAGATTTTCCCCATCCCCAAGCGTGGCTCGCGGCGCGTCGTGCTCGCGTACACCGAGGCCGTCGCCCCGTCCGCGGGCCTCCGCCGCTATACGTATCCGCTCCCTCACACGACCTCGAGCGACACCGTCATCGAGCGGTTCCACGTCGACGCGCGGGTCCTCGGGTCCGACAAGCCCGCGAGCGTTCAGCCGCGCGGCTACGAGCTCGCGCGCCGCGAGGAGGGCGGCGCCGTCGCGCTGTCGAGCGAGGTCCAGAGCTTCCGCCCCTCGGGCGATCTCGTCATCGAGTATTCGCTCGGGGACCAGGGGAGCCCGCTCACCGCGCACGCGTTCGCCACGCCCCCCGGCGGCGGCAAGCCGGGCGAGCGCTTTGCGGCCATCGCGCTGCGCCCGCAGCTGCCCAAATGGACCGACGTGCGGCCGCGCGATCAGGTGATCGTCGTCGACTCGGGCCGCTCGATGTTCGGGGAGCGCTTCCGCAGGGCGCGGAGGCTCGCCGCGGAGATGGCGCAGGAGATGGACCGCCGCGATCGCGTCACGGTCATGGCGTGCGACATGCGCTGCAGGCCGCTGGGCGCCGGGATGATCGGGCCCGGCTCCACGGCGGCGCACGACGTGGACGCGTTCTTGTCGGGGGTGACGCCCGACGGCGCGTCCGATCTCGTCGGCGCCGTGCGCGAGGCCTCGCGCGTCCCGGGCCGAGACGGTTCGCGCGACCTGAGGGTGACGATCCTGTCCAGCGGCCACGCGACCGCGGGACACCGCCTGCTCGACCGGGCCGCGGACGAGGTGCGCGACGCCGTCGGCGACGTCGCCCACACCGCGGTGCTCGCGGTGCCGATCGGCGGCGACTCCGACGTGGCCTATCTGTCCGAGCTGGCGCGCGGCGGCGGTGGCGTCGTCCTCCCCTACCAGCCGGGCGAGCGGCTGGCCTCCGCCGCGCTCGCGGTGCTCAACGCCTCGTATGGGACCGTCCTCCGCGACGCGACGCTCACCCTGCCGGATGGCCTCGTGGACGCGGCGCCCGCGGTGCTCCCGCCGCTCCGGGGTGGGGGAGAGACCCTCGTCGGCGTGCGGATGCTCCGCGATCGCGTCGAGGGCGACATCGTCCTGCGGGGCACGGTGGGCGGTGAGCCCTTCGAGCAGCGCACGCCGGTCACGCTGACCGCCACCGACGCGCCCGGGAACGCCTTCGTCCCGCGGGTGTTCGCCGCGAACCGCATCGCGGATCGCGAGCGCGCCCCCGGCGACGCGGGGAAGGCCGAGCTCATCGACCTTTCGAAGCGCTTCTCGGTCCCGAGCCGCTTCACGTCGCTGCTCGTGCTCGAGAGCGAGGCGATGTTCCAGGCGTTCGGCATCCAGCGCGGGGCGAGCCAGCAGGTGCGATGGACGGGGGACGAGCTCGGGACGGGCGTCGTCGCCGCCGGCGACAAATCGCCCGACGCGGAGAAGGACGAGTTCGGCGCCGCGGACGCGCTCGAAATGAAGCAGCTCTCCTCGCCGCTCGCGGCGGCTACGTCCGCCGGTCTGGCCGGTCCATCGGCCGAGCCGCCGCCTCCCGCGTCCGCGCCGGCGGCGAAGCCCAAGGCCGCCGACCTCTCCGCAGGCCAGGGCAGGGCCGAAGAGGCGCGCAAGAGCGCCGAGTGGCGGCCTCCCCCCGCGCGCGGGCGTGGCGAGTGGATGAAGCGCGTCTGGCGGCGGGCGGCTGTCGTGTCCGAAGGGCGCGGCGCGGCCGTGCCGGGCGACAAGCTCGCGCAGGCCCGCGCGGCGCTGGCGGCCGCGCCAGACGAGCGCAACAAGCACCGCGACCTGGCGCGCCTGCTCGCCGTACAGGGAGACCTCGGGGAGCTCGACGCCGTGCTGACCAAGTGGAACGAGCGCGATCCCCTCGACGCCGACGCGATCGCGTGGCGCGCTGACGTGGCGGCGCGGAAGGGCGACCGTGAGGGCGCGCTGCGCATCTTGTCGGGCGCCCTCGCCTCGACGACGGCGACGCCGCGGGAGGCGGCGCGTCTGGCCCTCGCCGCAGCGGAGGCCTACGAGCGTGCCCACGACCCCGCGGCCTGCGCCTTGCGCGTCGCGGTGAGCGAGCTCCGCCCCGGCGACGTCGAGGCCGCCGCGCGCGCGGTGCGGTGCGAGGAGGGGCTCGGGCACGGCCGCTCGGCCGAGCGCACGCGGAGCGCGTTCGAAGGGGCGAAGCGCGCGGCGCTCGACGCCGCGATCGCGCGGCTCGCCGCCGAGAAGGCCGAGACCGCGCGCGGTGACATCGTGGTCAGCGCCACCTGGGAGGGCGGCGACGACCTCGACCTCGCCTTGCTCGACCCGACCGGCGTGCGCGCCTCGTTCGTCTCGCGGCTCCCTGGCGTCCACGTGGTCGATCCGACGGGGCTCGGTCACGAGGAGCTCGGGGTGTCCAACGCCAAGGCCGGGACGTTCCTCGTCGAAGTGACGCGCGCGACGCGCGGCGCGGGCCGGCCCATCTCGGGGACGGTGAAGGTGTCGTCGGGCGGGAGCGTCAAGCAGATCCCCTTCGTGTTGACCGGCGACGCCACCGTCGTGGGGCGCGTCGACGCGCGCTACGAGGAGACCCTGGTCTCCGAGTCAGGAGACCGCTCGGTGCCGCCGCCTCCTTGGGGTATCGCGGGGCGCCCGTTCGATCGTGGCGCCGCGGCCGCCGCGCTCGCGCGCGTGAACCTCCAGCCGTGCGCGCGCCCCAACGGTCCGACCGGGGTGGGACACGTCACCGTGGTCTTCTCGCCCGCTGGGCTCGTCACCTCCGCCGTCGTGGACGGCGGCCCGTTCCCGGTCACGGCAGTGGGGGCGTGCATCGGCGCTCGCTTCCGCGGGGTGCGGATCGCCGCGTTCGACGGCGGCCCCGTGACGGCGGGGAGGACGTTCACCCTCCGCGCCGCCGCGCCCGCGTGGGAAGAGTGACCGCTAGTAGTCGCACCGCGAGAGGCTGATCACCGCGGCGACGCGCGCCTTCACGACGTCGAACTCGCGCAGGGCGAGGGTGATCTCCGACTGCCGGAGCGTGGTCGCCGCGGTGACGAGCTCGAGGCTGGTGCCGCGCCCCTCGTGGTAGCCCACGCGCACGAGGCGATCGGTCTCGGCGGCGAGATCGCGGGAGCGCAGCGCGACGGCGCGCGAGCTCTCCGCCACCTCGACGGCGCGACGCGCCTGTGTGATCTCGATCGTGGCCTGTCGCCGAACGGCCTCGAGGCGCTGCTCGGCGCGGCCGATATCCACGTTCGCCGTCCGCATGCTCGCGTAGCGCGCGCCGCCGTCCCAGATGGGGATCGAGAGGACCCCCTGGATGTTCCAGGTCGTGCGCGGCGTCGCGCCCGTGTCGATGCTCGTCGTCGAGAGCGTGCTCTGGATGTTCACGATCGGGAGGAACTGCCGCTTCACGTCGCCGAGCGCGCGCCCGGCGAGCCCGATGCTCGCGCCGGCGGAGGCGACGTCGGGCCGATCTTCGAGTCGTGTCGAGGGCTTGCACGTGGCCGAGGCCGCCGCCTCGAGGCCGTCGATTCTCACGTCCGCGGCGACGCCGATGGCCTCGGGCACGCCCAGGGCGAGCCCGAGCGCCTCGCGGCTCTGCCGGAGCGACTCGTCCCCGCTGACGAGCGAGGTCCGGGCGGCCTCGGCGTCTTGCTGCGCGCGCACGACGTCGAGGCCGGTCGCGGAGCCGAGCGCCGCGCGCCGCTGCGTGAGGGCGAGCCGCTCGAGCGCGTTGCGGAGGCCGACACGGTTCAGCTCTGCGAGGCGCTCGGCGGTGACCACCGCCACCATGCCGTTGGCCACGCGGAGCGCGATCTGCCGCTTCACGTCCGCCACGTTCAGCTTCGCGACCGCCTCGCTCTGCCTCGCCGTGCCGAGCGCGTACCACGCGCGGGTCGCGAGGAGCGGCTGGACGGCCGTGATCCCGGCGTTCGCCGCGTTCGGGAAGGGCGTCTCGATCGGGCAGAGCGACACCGAGCCGTCGGGCGTGCACTTCGAACTCGGCTGGAGCGACGTGTTGGTGATCAGCTGGTGCGTGAGCGAAGCGTTCAAGTTGATGCTCGGCAGCGAGCCCGCGAGGGCCTGCCGCCACTGCGCCTCGGCGCGCGTGATCTCGACCTCCGCGATGCGAAGGTCGGTGGACCGCGCCTTGATGTAGACGAGGGCGTCCTCCCAGCGGTGGAGTCTTCGGGTGGGCTGGGGGACGGGGACGAGCATCGGATCATCGACCGTCGGGGCCGCTGGCGTCGGCGTGGGCGTCGTCGGCGCTTCGGCCGCGGCGCTCGAGGGCGCGGCGCTCTCGACGAAGGCGAACGCGGCGAGCGTGAGGGCGAGCTTCCAGGGGTGACTCGAGGGCATGCCGCTCAGTTACCACAACGAGCGCGCGCGCCGCGCGGACTCGCCCGCGTGGTCAGGTGGCGTAGCGGTCGTCGCCCCGGGTGATGCGGAGCTCGGCGCGCAGCTCCGCGAAGCACCCGCGAAGCTGCGCCACGGGCACGCGAAAAGGCGCGGCCACCTCCGCGTGCGTGAGCGGCACCTCGTCCACGAACACGATGGCGTACGCGATCGCCGCGGCGAGGCTCTCGCTCGAGCGCGTGCGCGACACCGAGAGGCGCGCCTGCTCTGTCGCGTCGCGCGCCAGATCGCGGGCTCTGTCGCGCTGCTCGTCGCTGAAGGGTAGGCGCTCGAGCCCCAAGCGGAGCGTGCGGCTGAGCGCCTCGGGCGTGCCCGCGCGAGAGAGGATCCGAGCGCTCGTGGAGGGTGAGCGCCGCGCCACCGGAGGACGAATCGCCACGTCCTCCGAGCGCCGCTCCACCCACCGGGCGAGCGCCGAGAGCTCCCGCGTGGGGCCGTGCGCCAGGGCTCTCCCGAGCACCCGCTTTGCGTCTGCCCAGCGCCCGGCGCGCCCCAGGGCGTGCGCGTACGAGGCGGCGACCGAGGGGTCGGTCCGCGCCACCTCGTGGGCCCTGCGAAGCCACGGCACCGCAGCGGAGGGGTCCCCGAGCGCTACGTCGAGCAGGTGGCCCAGGTTGTGCGCATAGGAGCCGTTCTTCGGCGCGAGCTCCAGCGCGCGCTCGTAGGCTGTCCGCGCGAACCGAAAATGGCCAAGCGTCGACTGCGACAGCGCGAGGACGGCCCAGGCCCGGTCGCTCGCGGGGAAGTGCTGGAGCACGCGGCGCGCGTAGAGCGCGGCGCGCCAGGGGTCCTCCTCCGCGAGCAGCTCCGCGAGCTTCTGGTGCGCGAACGCGGCGTCCTCGCTCGCGGGGCTCGCGATGCGCGCCAGCTGGTGCAGCAGCGGCACGACGCCGACCGGGTCGCCCGATCGTCGCAGCGAGTGCTCCGCCCTGCGACGCAGTCGCGCGGGAGCATCGTCGTCACGGGTGCGGCGCCCTCTCATGGCTGCACTTGGTGTAGCGAGAACCGGACACGCGCGCAAACCACGCCACGCGAATTTAGGCTCAGCGCGCGGCGGCGAAGTCGATGATGCGCTGCTCGAGGAGCCCCGCGAGGATGCCGAGCGCCTCGAGCTCCTTCATGCCGCTGATGTCGACGATCTCCTCGACGCTGGAGACACCGTCGACGTGCGACAGGATGAACCCCGCCTTGTGATCGATCGCGAGCCAGCGGAGCTGGTCTCGGGCGACAGCGACGACGGGCACGCGGTCGAGGGGACCGAGCTTGGCGGCGAAGCTCGCGCGCAGCGAGGTGCGCGAGCGCTCGAGGCACTCGAGCGCGTCAACGTGCTCGGGGTCCCGCGCGAGGAGCGCCTCGGCGATCGCGATGGCGCCCGCGAAGTCGCCGATCGCGAACTGGTCTTCCATCTCGACGGCGCTGGGACCCCGCGTCGACTTCGGCCCCGGTGCCGGCGCGGTCGTGGGCGCCGGGTCCGACGGCGCCGCCGCGCGGATGATCTCGACCGGCGCCGCGTACGGCGCGATCGCGGCGAAGCCGACGGGCGTCACCCGCGCCGTAGGGACCGGCTCCGAGAGCGGCGCGTCCGGCGCCACCTCGGCGTCGCCCGGGGGTGGGCGCGCGGTGATGATCTTCGACTGGCTGGGGGCGGCAGGCTCCTCATCGACGAGCAGGTCGGAGTCGAGGAACGGGCCGCTGTCGGGGCCGGCCGAAGCGCCGGGCAGCGGCGCGTCAGGCGGGGGAGGGGCTGTGACGGCGAGCGGCGCGTCGGAGCGCGGAGGCGCCGGGGCGGAGGGCGCCAGCGCCGCGGCGGGCTTCGTGCTCTCCGGCCCGAAGTCCCAGTCGTCGTCGAGCGACTCGCTCGCCGTTGGCGCCACGGGCGCGGCGGCGGCCGTGTGACCGCTGGGGGCAACGGCCTTGAGCGCATCCCACACCCGCTGACCGTCGACCACGAGGGTCGCGTCCGGGTCGTCGCCGGCCCTGGGCGCCTCGCTCGGGGGGGTCTTTGGGTCGTCGGTCACTCGCGTGGTCCTGTGGTAGGTGGCCGGTCAGGTCAGGTCTTGGCGACCACGCCCTTGAACATGCGGTGGGTCCGCTGCAGACCCTCGAGCTGCTCCTTCACAGCGGCGGCGTCTCGCTTCTCGATGGCCTTGCGGGCCTTGGCGACGATGCCCTTGGCCTTCTCGATCGCGTCGCGACCGAAGTCGCTGGACGCGA
>CAZHGG010000025.1:0-17900 GCA_964531755.1 uncultured Polyangiaceae bacterium | reverse complement strand
TCTCCGCGGTGCAGCGGGCGCCGCGCGTGGGCAGGTCGAGGCCTCAGTCGGCGCGCGCGTCGCTGCTGGCGTCCCCCGCGTCGCTGCTGGCGTCCCCCGCGTCGGCGCCGGCGTCTCGGCACACGAAGTCGTCGAACGTCCCCGCGGGGCAGGGGCAGCAGCCCGACTGGACCTCCGCCCCACCGCACGCGCTCACGCAGCGGACCGCCCGGAAGCACGGCGTCGTGGCGCAGTCGAGCGCGACCGCGTCGCCCCCGCTGTCCGCTTCGCGGACCCTGCACTCGCCAGCCGACACCGTGCCGGCGGCGCAGGGGCCGCACACGCCGCTCTTCACCACGCGGCCCCCGCAGCGATCGAGGCACTGGTCGGGCGCGAAGCACGTCCCGTCGCCGTCATAGACGGTGCCCGTGCAGGCGACCGAGGCCGCCAGGGCGACCGCGAGCGCCACGCCGCGGCCGAGTCGTGTCGTCTTCGTCGTCTTGCTCATTCAACGGCCTCCTGCGTGACACAGAATGCGCGGAACCGGCCTCGTGTCCACAGGCAATCCCGCGCTTGTCGGGCGCCGACCCCGACCCACCGGACCCAGCGACTCACGGGCGCGAGGCGATCGCCAGGCGCGCCGCGGTGTCGGTGCTCACGAGCTGCACGTGCGGCGGGAGCAGCTTCCCGAGCGCGAGGAACGAGTTCTCGAGCGTCAGCCCGCCGTCGCTGGTCATGTACACCCACGTGACCGTCCCCTTCGGGTAGGCCGCGATCTCGGCGGCCATGCGCTCCGGGGTCAGGCGAAAGGGATCGCCCTCCTTGTCGATGCCCCGCCACTCGCGCTGTCGGAACAAGGCGAGGCTCGCGCCGTCGGCGTCTCTCATCACCTTGAAGAACTGGTCCTCGGGCCAGTCGGGGAAGGGCGACAGGAAGAAGGGGACGTTGACGGGGAAGACGCCGCGGACCGCGCCGTTCTTGAGGTACTTCGGGAGAAAATGGCCCTCGGCGTCGCCCCACGTCCCAGCCGAGTCCCAGTGCACCACGCCCGTCAGCCCGAGGACGCAGGCGTCCCGATCGGTCGCCTCGACGAAGCGGTCCTGCTCCTTCTCGGCCAGCGACGAGGGGTAGGCGTAGAGGTGGCCGCTCGGCGGGAGGACGAAGGAGTCCCGCTTCGTGCGGTGGCTCTGGTCGTAGTACCAACGGAGGACGTCGGGCGCGAGCCGCGTGAGGTGCGGCGAGACGCTCCACGTGAGCGGCGCGCAGGCGCTCGGGTCCGCGTCGCAGGCGGCGATCCGCCGCTTGAACCAGTCGCGGCGGGTCGTCATCATGTATTGGATGTTGTCGCCGTCCCCGACGACGAACGCGACGTACGTCTTCTGCGGGTCGTAGGTCACGGCCTCGGCCGGGTTCATCACGACCGCCCCCGCCTCCGTGATCGCCGGGCTGCGCGTGGCGAAGAACGACAGGTTGCCGGCCTCGCTGGCAACGGCGCCCATGTTGCGAGAGGGGAGGCAGAGCGTCTGCGCCTCGTACAGATAGCCGCCGAAGACGTTCCACGAGTTGTTGTAGCCGTAGACGGGGAGGGGGGTCGGCCACTGTCCGGAGTTGACGACGCTGCTCAGCGCCTCACGGTCGGGGTCGCCGTCGATGCACCCGTTGACGAGGAACACGACGAAGAGCTTCTCCGAGAAGACGAGATCGACGAGCGCCGGCCTCATCTCCTGGTTCAGCGCCGGAGACTTCGGGCTGCTCGGGCTCTGCTCGTAGCCCGGGTTCAGCATCGCGAGGCCCGTCGTCTGCGCGCCGAACTTGGAGAAGACGAATTTGGTCGCGACCGGCGGCGCCTTGTCCGCGAGCTCGGCCACGGCGTCGAACGCGGGGCTCGCGCACGATGGCTTCAGGCTCGCGTCCAGGGGGACGGCGCCGAGCGCCGCGGCGGCCGTGAGGACGTTCGGCAGGAGCGCCTTCTGCTTCGCGTAGTCGTAGCGGACGCACGTGGGAAACGCGGCGACGCACGAGCTCAGGAACTCCTCCCCGCCGACGGTCGCCGCGGCGGCGAGACCAAGCTCGCTCAGCCACCCGAGATCGTGAGGGTCGGAGTCGAGGTAGACCGAGCCGCCGGCCTTGCGGTTGTGCAGGCCCGCGCACGCGGCGATCGCGAGCTGGGTCGGCGGCGGGAGGCTCGGCTCGACGCGCACGACGGTGATCGGCTGCGTCGAAGGCTTGACCCGCGAGGGGTCGAACGTGCCGCACGAGGGAGGGATCTTCTGCGGCGGAGGCGTCTTGGCCGCGTCGACGGCGACGCCGCTGCACGACGCGACGACGGCCGTCGCGAGGAGCATGAGGGCGAGGGGCTGCCGTTTCCGCATGAGTCCTGGGCCTCCAAGGGTACACGCCACTGTCGGCGGTCGGGCCGAATACTCTCTGGCCGCCCCTCAAAGCCCGTTGGCGCGGCGCACGACCGGGAAGAGGTCCCCCACGTCGTAGAAGTCCACGGCGACGAACGTGGGGCCGCGCGAGGCCTCCTTCGTGCACTGCGCGACGCGCGCGCCGAGGACGGCGTCCACGTTCACCTCGCGGGCGTACGTGATGCTGGAGAGGGGCCGGCTGAGCCAGTGGTTGATGAGGTAGAGCGGGCTCTGGGCCGCGCCGCGCCCGCGCGTGCACACGAAGTCCTCCTTCGTCTCGAACGAGTACGGCGTGTCCCAGAGCTCGCCGCCGTAGGCCGGGTGCAAATACGCGGGAGCGCCGCCGCCCTTCTCGACGAACACCACGAGGCGCTTGCCGGCGTCGATCATGGTCCGCAGCGTGGGCCACGGCTGGCCGAGGGTGTGGGTGAAGGCGTAGTCGGCGAGGCCGCTCGCGCGGAGCACCTCGGCCGTGTCGGCGTCGGTCACGTAGTTCTCGAACACGATCGTGAGCACTTCGCTCGGGTGCTCGTCGAGGAACGTGGTGATGGCGCACAGACCGTCGAGGAGGCGCGCCTTGCCGAGCGCGCACACCGAGTGGCACAGATACACCTGGTCGACGGTCGACAGGGCGGGATCGTGCGCCGTGCGGTTCTGGTTGTCTTCGAGTGAGTAATAGTGAACGTCGAGCATCATCCCGCGAATGCCGTCTTCGAGCTGCCGCGCGAGGCCGTGGGTCTGGTTCGGCGGCGCCCAGCCCTCGTCGGCGTTCGACATGGCGTTGTGGGTCATGGGGACGACCACCTTGTCGTAGGTGCGGTCGCAGAGCGCCGGATCGCCGTTGCACGCGCGCCGATCGTCGGCCTTCTTCGTCCCTCGGGCGCACGTCTGCGGGAGCGGGCTCGGCTTGCCGGCGTCCTCCACCGGGGGGACGCCAGCGTCAGGCGCGGGGGAGGTCTGCGCCTGCCCGCACGCGGCGAAGAGGAGCGGGAGCGACGCGACGAGGGCGATCGAGCGGCGGACTGCCATGGTGCAGGATGGCCCCGAACGGCGACCTCGTCGACTGCCAACGAGGGCCTCGCGCGGCGGCGTCGCGCGGCCCGGGCGGCTGCTACTCTCGGCGGGTGGCGCGCGCGCGAACCGGACGACGTGAGGGCGAGGCGCCTCGGAGCGCCTGGGACCTGGCGCGTCGCTACCGCCTGGCGCCGATCGCTCACGCCACCGACGCCGACCGCGGGGCGATCGCGGGGTCTCCCGGCGCGTGGGCGCTCGAGCTCGCGTGGGACGGTCACCGCGTCCTGGCGTGTCGCGTCGGCGCGGACGTCCGGCTGGTGTCGCCGGATCTCCGCGAGTGGAGCGACGCGTTCCCCGAGGTCGTGGCCGCGCTCCGGCGGCTCCCCGGCGGCGCCCTCGCGCTCGAGGGTCACCTCTGCGTGACCGACGAGCGCGGACACCCCCGCTTCGAGCTCCTCCGCGATCCGCGGGCGAGGGCTCGCGGCGTGCTCGTCGCCTGGGATTTGCTCCACGTCGAGGGCGAGGAGCTCGCGGCGACGCCGCTCTCCGAGCGCCGCGCCCGCCTCGCCGCCCTGGCCCGCGGGGCCGGCGCGGGCCTCACGCTCAGCGAGGCCATGCCCGGGCCGCTCGACGTGCTCCTCGAGGGCGTGCGCGGCCTCGGCGCGCGCGGGCTCTACGCGCGCCGCGCGGACGCGGCGCACCCGTCTCCCATCGTGGCGCTCAGCGCCACCGCGGCCCCGCTCGAGTGGGACCGCACGATCTCGCCGCCGCCGGCGGTCACGAACGCGACCAAGGTGCTCTTCCCCCGTGACGCCCTCACGAAGCGCGACGTCGTCGACTACTACGCCAGCGTCGCTCCGGTCCTCCTCCCGCACCTCCGCGACCGCGTCGTCGTGGCCCAGCGCTGGCCCGACGGGATCGACGCGTTCACCTGGTATCAGCACCGGATCCCGCCGCGAGCGCCGGACTACGTGCGAGGCGCGTGGATCGAGGGGGATCGCCGGCTCCTCGTCGACGGCGTGGACTCGCTCCTCTGGCTCGTGAACCAGGCGGCGCTCACCTTCCACACGTGGCCGAGCCGCGTGACGGCGCTCACCGAGCCCGACTGGGTGATCCTCGACCTCGACCCGGGCGCCGCGACCACCTGGGCCGACACCGTCACGGTCGCGAACACCACCCGCGCGCTCCTCGAGGCGCTGGACCTCCCCAGCGTGCTCAAGACGAGCGGCCAGCGAGGGCTCCACGTCCTGGTCCCGCTCGCGCCCGGTCACTCCGTGCAGGATGCACACGAGCTCGCGCGGCTCCTCGCCCGGGCCCTCGCGCGCGCCCTCCCGTCGATCGTGACCGTGGAGAGCGAGAAGGAGCGGCGCGGCGGGCGGCTGTTCGTCGATCACCTCCAGAGCTTCGTGGGCAAGTCGCTCGCGTGCCCCTACACGCTGCGCGCGGTCGACGGCGCGCCCGTGTCCGCGCCCCTCGCGTGGGACGAGCTCTCCGCGCGGCTCGACCCACGCGCGCTGAACCTGCGCACGATCCTGCGGCGACTCGACGAGCGCGGCGATCTGGCGGCGCCGCTGCTCGCGGGCCGGGCGCGGCTCGCGCCGGCGATCCGGGCCCTCCGCGAGACCTCCGGCTAGGGCCGTGTCGCGACAGCGGCCTTGTCCACGACGCTACATCACGTCCCAGTCCGCCAGCGTGATCATCCAGCTCTCGGGCGTGAGGATGTCGGTCGGCAGGGCCGGGTCGAGGATCTTGGACACGAGGTTGAAGGGGCGCGGGTTGAACCGCTCGGGCACCTTCACGAACCCCGCGAGCGTGAGCCGAGGCAGGAACGGGTGGAGGCCCATCGTGACGGCGAGCGCCGCGCCCTCCTCGCGTCGCGCCTGGAGGTGCGTGGACACCAGGCGGAGGAGCGCGCTCTCTTCCCCGCGCGCGCACCCGAGGTCCATGACCATCGCGCAGGTGGTGCCGAAGAGGGGCGCCAGGCGCGTCACGACGTAGGCGACCAAGCGGCCGTCACGCCGGAGGCCGTGGATCGCGTACTCGCGGGTGGGCTTCTCGAGGAAGCGCCACTTCAGATAAGCCGCGGTGCGGTCGAGCGCGGCCGACACGCCGCTGGCGAAGTCCCGCGCGATCGCCGCGAGCTCCTCGTCCGGCTCGGTGATCGACACGAGCTCCTCGCCGCTCTCGAGCCGGCCCATGCGCCGCGCGACCGCGCTCAGCGCCGCCGCGACGGGCGCGCCGCCGAGCGCGCCGACCGCGCCGAGGCGCGTGCGCAGCACGGCGCCCACGTCGAGCGGGAGGATGCGCACCGGCGCCTTCGTGATGACCGTGTAGCCGTGGTTGCGCTTGAAGCTCGGCAGGCTGCGGTGGTTCGGGAAGGTGTAGATGAGCCCGACGCCGCGCTTGCGCATGCCCTCGAGCGCGCACGCGCCCATCTCGCGGAACACGCCGGCACCGCGGTACGGCGCGAGCGTGGCCACGTCTTGGACGACGGCGCCCAGCACCGGCCGGCCGCGCACGATCAGGTTCACGATCGGCACGTGGTAATAGCCGAGGAAGCGCGAGCCCTCCTCGGCCACGACCACGAGCGCCGGGTGAGCGCCGTTCACGTACTGCCAAGTCCAGAGGGGCGCGCCGAAGCCGGGGCCCTTCTGCCCGCCGGTCTCGGCGAGGATCTCCGTCATGCAGGTGCAGACCGCGTCGGCGTCGGCCGGGGTCGCCTCGCGCACACGCCAAGTCGTCATGCGGCCGCTTCTAGCCCACGCGTCGTGTGGCGGCAAGGTTCGGGGCGCGCGCGGCTCAACGCGTGGAGGCCGGCAGCCACGCGCGCAGCGCGGCGAGGACCTCGGGCTGCGGCGTGGCGTTGAAGTGCTTCGCACCGGGCACCACCACCACCTCCGCGCCGAGGCGCTCTTGGAACAAGCGACCGGTCGCGCGGGCGTCGGCGGTGAACGGATCGCCGTCGGAGAGGAGCACCTTCGTCGACGCGGCGGCGGCGCGCGCGCGCTCGAACGCGAACGGCTCCTGCCACGGCAGCAGCGCGCCCCACGGCTCGTCGACCGACCACCAGCCCGCCACGCAGAGGAGCCCGCGCACCTGCCCTCCTCCCTCGAGCCGCGCGAGCGCCCGCATCGCCGCCTGCGCGCCGACGCTGTGGCCCATGATGACGGTGCGCGCGAGCGCCTCCGGGTCGTCGCCGAGCGCGCGGAGCACCGCCTCCGTCGTGGGCTCGACCTCCGGCGCGCCGGGCGAGGGGAGGAGCGGCGCGGTCGTCACCGCCACGCCCACGCGCTCGCGGAGCCACGGGTAGAAGTCACTCTCGCCCGTGCCCGCCCAGCGCGGCACGAGCACGATCCGGTCGACGTCGCGGCTCACCATGGGGTCAGCCTACCTTGACCAGCGCCTTGCCGAAGTTCTTGCCCTCCAGCAGGCCGATGAACGCGGCCGGGGCGCTCGCGAGCCCCTCGGTGACGCTCTCTCGGAGCGTGAGTCGGCCGGTCGCCACGTGCTCCGCCAGCTCCGCCATGGCCTTCGGCCACACGTCCATGTGGTCGCTGATGATGAAGCCGCGGAGCGTGACGCGGTTCACCAGCAGCGACGCGAGGTTCCGCACGCGGTAGGGCTCGGTCGCGTTGTAGTCGGAGATGAGCCCGCATAGCGGGACGCGCGCGAACGGGTTCAGCCGCGCGAGCACGAGGTCGAGGATCGGGCCGCCCACGTTTTCGAAGTAGATGTCGACGCCCGCCGGCGTCGCGTCGCGGAGCGCCTGCGCGAGGTCCTGCGCGCGGTGGTCGAGGCACACGTCGAAGCCGAGGTCGCGCACCGCGTGGTCGCACTTCTCCGGGCCGCCGGCGATGCCCACGACGCGGCATCCCTGGAGCTTCGCGAGCTGCCCGACGACGCTGCCCACCGCGCCGGTGGCGGCGGCGACCACGAGGGTCTCGCCCGCCTTCGGCGCGCCGATCGCGTGGAGCCCGTACCAGGCGGTGACGCCGGGCATGCCCACCGCGCCCAGGTACGCCGAGAGCGGCACGGAGGCCGCGGGCTTGATCTTCAGGAGCCCCGCGCCGTCGCTGAGGGCGTGGGTCTGCCAGCCGAGCGGCCCGACGACCGCGTCCCCGGCGGCGAAGCGCGGGTTCTTCGACACGAGCACCTCGCCCACCGTGCCGCCGAGCATCACCGCGCCGAGCTCCACCGGCGCCGCGTACGATTTGCCCGCGTTCATGCGGCCCCGCATGTACGGGTCGAGCGACAGCCACAGGTTGCGGACGAGCACCTGCCCGTCGGCTGGCGTGGGGATGGGCGCCTCCTCGAGCCGGAAATCGGACTCCTTCGGGGCCCCCACGGGGCGAGAGGCGAGCAGCACGCGCAAGTTGTTCTCGGTCATCGCGGGAGCATGCACGGTCATGCCCGCGGGGGGAAGGCGCCGCTTCGCAGCGACCCTCAGGGTGGCAGCAGGCGCACGATCGCGGCGAGGATCTCCGGCTGAAAGCCGAGCGCGCCGGGGATGTCTGCCAGCGCGAGCCAGCGGACTCCTTCGTTGTAGTCGGCGTCGCGCACCGGCGCGGGCTCGCCCGCCGGGTCGACGAGCTCGGCGTGAAAGAAGTGCGTGGTGACGTCCCGCGTCTGCCCGCTCCACGTGTACGGGTAGCGCGCGATCTCCGCGCGGGACTCGTACACACGCACGCGGTAGCCGGTCTCCTCCCAGGCCTCGCGCGCGGCCGCCTGCGCCGGGGTCTCGCCCGGCTCGACGGCGCCGCCAGGGACGAAGAGCCTCGCGACGTGGGTGAGGGGATCCCGGAGCTCCACGCACAGAAGGCGGGCGTCGCGCACGCACACCACGGACGCACGCACACGCTGGGGCCGAGTCACGCGGCGACTGTGCCTGAAGTGGGGTGGGGCCGCACCGGGAAGTGGGGGCGCTGGAGAGGGCCCGGACTCCGGCCCCCTAGCCGTCATGTGGGCAAGGCGAACGCCGCGCCCCTCCAATAGGCCACGCCGGCGCACACCACGATCCCGTCGAGTGGCTCCAGCCAGTCGTGCCCAAAGAGGTGCCCGGCGACGAGCGCCACCACCGGGATCACCACGGCGTCGTGCGACACAGCGAGGCCGTCGCCGGACTCGAGGCGAGAGGACAGCGACGCCAGGATCGGGAGGGCGCCCTCGGCGACCGGCCGGAGGCAGCCCCAGCCGCGTCCGGACGCGACGTGCGCTCGGACGACCGTCATCGTCCCATGCTCGGCGAACACGGCGCCGCCCAGCGCCTCGTCGGTGACGAACGCTCCAGGCGCTCCGAGCAGGGGCGAGGGCTCGGGGGCCCTGCCCGCGAGCTCGGCGGTCCTCACGCACCGGAAGATGGGGCTGCTTACCGCCCAGTCGAGTCGCCCGAGCGCGCGCCCCAGGGCGCGGGCGCGTCGCTCTCCGGACGCAGTGAGGGGCGTCGCGAACCCGGCTTGTCCGGACGGGATGGGCGGCCTGTCGCCGTGTCGGATCAGCACGGCCCTGGGTTGGCCGGCCGAAGCCGCGAGCGACGCGAGGAGGCCCGGAGGCAGCGGCGCGTCGGTGGGCGAGAGCGTCATCGGGGCCCGCTGGGTCGGGCGTCGCGAAGCGGCGCGATCGTTGCGCCCGACGGATCGATGATCTCGAGCGCGCCGTCGAGCCGCTCGACCCGCGCCTGTCCGTTGTAGAAGGCCTCGACCATCGCGAAGCGGCGCTCGTAGGCCGCGTCGCCGCGCCGGTCGACGTGGAGCCACCCTCGCGGATCTCGGGCTCGCGCCAGCCCCTTGTGAAAGACGTCCAGGTCGAGAAACCTCGCGCCGTGGAGCGGCCGCCCGTCGGTGTCGACGTGCATGTGCAGGCCATCGTCGCCCAACACGACCGCGGCGCCTTCTCGGAAGTCGCCGGCGTATCGCCACGTGGCGGGAGACGTGCGCCCGTCGGCGGCGAGGTGCAGATAGCGGCCGTCCTTGCGTCGAGCCGGCGCGCGCCCGGCCTGGAAGTTCCCGCACCACGCGTAGCGGGCGGCGTACACTGGCGCCCCTCGCGCGTCGACGTGGTGCCAGCCGTCCGACGCGGCGACCGCCGCGAGGCCCTCGTAGAACCCGAAGGTCTCGAGGAAGCGCGCAGCGTACGCCGGCCGCGCGTCGGGCCTGACGTGCCATGCGCGCGCCCCGCGCCGCACGGGCGCGAGGCCGGGCGCGTGGAACGGCAGCACGAGGTCGAAGCGCGCGTCGTACGCGGCCGCGCCCGCTGGGTGGAGGTGGTGCGTGCGGTCCTCGGACACACGCAGCGTGCGCCAGTCCGCCTCGGCCCGGGGAGTCGCGTCGCCGTCGGCACCGGACCTCATCGGTCCACCGGCTTTCGCATGTTGCAGCCCACGCAGAGCGCCCGGGTCCGGTACCCGCGGACGAGCCGCCGATACTCATCCCCCCGCCACACGTCCATGACGCTCACGTCGTGGAGCGAGCCGAGCTCCCCGAGCGTCCTGCGCTGGGCGTCGGGCGCGCAGCAGGGGTCGAAGCGCCCTTCGGCGCTGACCCAGGCCTCCTGCCCAAGGAACGGGCACGGGCCGCCCGGAGCGAGGTCGTCCTGCGCCGTTCGCGAGAGGGGGAAGATGTTCTCGAGGAGCACGCGCTGGCCGTTGGGGAGGGGGGCCTCGTCGGCCGCCGCGCGGGCCGCCTCCACGGCGCGATTCCACCGCGCGATCGCGCCCGCGTCGCGCCGCATCGATTGGTCCTGGATGCCGTCGAAGTGTGCCCAGAGGTGGTGCCCCTTCACGCGGTCGACGCCGAGCGAGCGCGCGAGACGAACGATGTCGGGGAGCTCCGCCACGTTCCGCTCGAGGAACGTGAGCTGAAACGTCACGCGGCACCGGTTGCCCCCGCTCTCCGCGTGCGCGTCGCGGACCGCCACGAGCTCGCGGACGTTGGCGAGCACCTGCGCCCAGCGGCTCCCGGGCATGATCGCCTCGTGGGTCTGCGCCGTGGCGCCGTTCCACGACACCTTGATGTCGGAGGTGATGGGCACGAGGAGCTCGGCCCATCGGCGCGCGCCCCGCCGCGGGAAGGTGCCGTTCGTGGTGAGGTTCAGTCGAACGCCGTGCTGCCGACACACCTCGACGATCTCGTCGAAGTGCTCGTAGAGCAGCGGCTCGCCCATCGTGGACGGGATCACCTCGCGCAGCCCGCTCGCCGCGCCCTCGGCGATGACCCGTCGAGCGAGCTCCAGCGGCATCACGCGCGGGGGCTTCGCCGCAGCCCTCCTCAGGCTCCGCCGGTCGCTCATCGGGGAGTGCTCCTCGCACATGATGCAGCGCAGGTTGCAGGTGTCGGGGTTGGTGTCGAGGGTGAGCCGCCAGGGACCCGGGAGCGGGTCGACCCGGCTCTGGTCCCGCCTTCGAAGCACGCGCGCGTAGAGCTGCTCGATCTGCCGAACGTGCTCCGCGATTTCGGGAACGTCACCGTCGCGGGAGCCGAGGTAGCCGCGCTCGCCGACCCTGACGGCGAGCGCGGGGTCGTCGGCCAGCCGCTGCAGCTGCGCCGCGAGGGCGGTCGGATCGCGATGTTCGAACAGCAACCCGTTCACCTCGTGGTGGACGTACTCGGCCATCCCGCCCACGTTCGCGGTGACCACGGGCACGCGCACCTGCTGGGCCTCGTGGATGACCAGCGGAGAGTTCTCGAGCCAGATCGAGGGTACGACGATGGCGTCGACCCGGTCGAACACGTCGCGCACGATGTCCTGGTTGCGGTACTCCCCCATCCACTCGATGCGCGCGGGCGCGTCACCGGGGAGGGACGCGGCGAGCGCCCGCAGGGCGTCGGTCTCCTGACCGCGCGGCCGCCCCCAGATGCGGAGCTGCGGCGCCCCGGTGACGAGGCCGAACGCGGCGATGAGCCGATCGACGCCCTTCGCGGGGATGTGCGTGCCGATGTACCCGAAGGTGAAGGGCTCGCCGGGGGCGCGCGCGCGCCCGCGCAGGCGCGCGTGGTCGAAGCCGTAGTCGAGGTACTCAAGCTTGTGTGGCGGGAGCGGGAGCTCACGGCCGTAACGCTCCATCAGGCTGCGCGCCGGGGCGATGAACACGTCGACGCGCTCGGCGACCTCGCGCAGGTGACGCATGCGTCGCGCGACCCACGCCCTCCAGTAGGCGACGTCCTCCGCCCGCTCGGCGGCGTCCCCCGAGAAATACCGAGCGTAGCACCGCTCGGCGCACTTCGCGTCATCCTGGCCGTCGCACGCCGCCCACGGATCGGTCGGGTCCTTTGGGTGCAGCTGCAGCAGCTGGCCGCGTGGGCACATGACCCAGTAGTCGTGGAGCGTGTAGACGATCGGGATCCCTCGCCCCGACGCCTCGAAGACGAGGGACGTCGACAGGTGGTTCAGGTGCCCCACGTGCACCACGTCCGGGGCGAGCCGATCGAGCAGCTCCGCGAAGCGCTGGTCGAGCCCCGGCTCCCGATAGCGGTCCCGCGAGCGCGGGTGATTGACCAGGTGCAGCGTGATCCGCGAGTCGTCGGCGTCGGTCTCCGTGCGTAGTCTGAAGTCGGGCCCGAAGGGGTCCTCCTCCCGCGTGAACACGTGGACCTCGTGGCCCCGCGCGACGAGGCCGTGGCACAGCGTCTGGGTGTAGACCTCCGAGCCGGCGTTGTAGCGCATCGGATACCCGTGGATGACCTGCAGCACCTTCACGACGCCACCTCCAGACCGCGAAACTCTTCTATCAGCCGCGCGACCCCGACGCGCAGCGGCACCTCGGCGACCCAGCCGCCCAGCAGGCGCGCAGAGCGGCTCGGATCGCCGTAGAAGCGCGAGACGTCGTAGTTGCGTGGCGGCGCAAACCGCAGCGGGGCGCGTGTGCCCGCGAGCCCAACGGCGAGGCGCGCGAGCTCGCCGAGCGTGACCGGACGGCCGGGCAAGAGGTGAATCGGCGGGAGGCCGTCGGCGCCGGCGTCGAGGAGGGCCACGAGACGCCCGAGCCCCTCGACCGCGTCGTCCAGGTGCGTGAAGTCGAAGGTGTTCTCGGGACCGTCCACGCGCAGCTCGAGCCCCGCGCCCGCCGCCCGCGCGAACGCTGGCACGACCCTGTCGGCGTGGTCCGCGGTCGAGCCGTAGACGTTCGCCAGGCGCACCACGGCGGTGCGGACGCCGCGAACGCGGTACGCGGCCATGAGCTCCTCGCCCGCCACCTTCGAGCGCCCGTAGATGTTCACGGGAGCGAGCGGCGCGTCCTCCGTCGCTGGGAGCGCCGCGGGCTGCCCGTAGACCTCGCGGCTGCTCGCGAAGAGCACCCACGGCCCTGATGGCGCGGCGGCGCAAGCCTCGAGCACGTTTCGCGTGCCCGTGACGTTCGTCGCCCAGCACCGGTCCGGATCACGCTCGCCCCAGACGACGCGTGACACCGCGGCGAGGTGCACGACCCCGTCGGCTCCCGCGACCGCGCGGGCGACGTCGGCTGGGCGCCTGGTGTCGCCCCGCTCCCCGCTCTCGGCGCGGAGGTCGAGCCCCGAGACCTCGTGGCCGCGCGCTCGCAGCGCGGCCACGAGCCCGGTCCCAACGAGACCACAAGCGCCGGTGACAAGAATCTTTGACATGGTGAAGCCCCTTCCTTTTCTTTTTTGGTGACCTGAGTGGCAATTAGCGACTCCCACGACTGCGCTCGATCGCTTGGCGGATCGCGCTCGCCCCGAAACCGCGCCGCACGACCACGACCGGCACGCCCGCGCACCTCGCGGCCTCCATGACCCGCGTCGAGTCGCGGTGCCGGACGAGCTTGTTCACGAAGACGAGGTCGAAGCCACCCCGCGCGACGCGCTGGGCGGTCGCACCGACCCGGCGCGGGTCCGCGCTGCACCACTCCAGTGAGGCCAGCTCGAAGGTCGCCGCGATCGCGGCTCGGCTCCGCCCGCAGGGCGTCCCGCCGAGCATCAGGGCGCGCTTGCCCCGCACGAGCGGCCACTGCGCCCACTCGACTGGGAGCGCGAGCCGGGGCCTTCCGAGGACGTCGCCCTTGCGCCGCGCCCGCCCGCTGGGTCGCACCGCTTCGCGCTCGAACGACGACGGCTCGTGAGGCGCGTCGCCCGGTCCGAGCGCGCGGGGCGCAGGGCGCGAGGCCTCGGCTGCAGCGGGTGGCTCGGGGGCGAGGACCTCGACGTGGGCGTCGAGGACCGGCTCCCCCGCGCGCGGGTCCACGCGAGGGGGCGCGGTCACCACCGCCGGGATCCGCCGCTCGAGCCGCGCGGCCCAGCCGCTCCAACGGTCATCGACCCGGGCGAGGAGCGCGCCCAGCTTCGCGAGCGCTCCGCCCAACCCCACGATGACGCCGTGAATCCCCATGATGCCTCCCTCTCGGTGGACGCCCGAGGCGCTCGTCACTGCCCCGGGCGCCGAGGTCGCGTACCGCCTCGAACTGTCGCGGTCATGTCCGCCGAGCCCGTCGAGACGGCTCAGTCGGGAGGTCGAATTCGTCAGGCCGACGGGCGCGGGCCTCGTCGCAGGGTCACGAGCTCGCTCGCCGCGGGGCGCTCCCAGGCGTACAGGCCACCACGCGCCGCGAGCTTGTCGGGACGAAAACCGACCTGCGCGAGCGCTGTCTCGAGCCCCACCTCGAGGATAGGCGCGCTCTCCCGGTGCTTGCCCCCCGAGTCACCGTAGAAGCGACCGAGCGGGTCGATCATCGCGTACGAGTCGGTCATCGCCTCGTTGTCCTCCACGATCGGCGCGAGGCCGCGGCGCCTGTGCCGCTCGACGAAGGCCCGTAGCTGGCTGTCGCCGATGAGCAGGTCGTCGACCGAGCCGTCGTTCTGACCCTCCACGTAGAGCACCTGAAAGACCTTCCACCGGGCCGGTCGGAGGCGCCGCACGAGCTCCGTCACGTCCTCGTCCCAGGTGAGGCGCGTGACCACGGTGTTGAGCTTCACCGCGAGGCCGCGCGCGTGCGCCGCGTCGGCGAGCGCCACGGTCTTTCGTACGTGATCTCCGGGCCGCGCCCGAGCGCCGCCTGCACGTCCTCACGCGCCGAGTCGACCGAGAAGCCCACCCAGTCGAGGTCGGAGGCTTGGCGCTCCAGCACGGGCGCGAGGCGCGCGCCGTTGGTCACCACGCACGTCACGAAGCCGAGCCGCCGCGTTTCCGCCAGGACCTCGCCGAAGCGCGGGTGCAGGGTCGGCTCGCCGCCCGCGAACGTGAGCTTCGCGCAGCCCGCGTCGCGGAGCAGGGCCATCAGACGGAAGGCGTCGTCCAAAGGGAGGTGACCGCGCACGTCGCGGAAGGTCGCGAAGCAGAAGCGGCACCGCAGGTTGCAGGGCTTGAAGATATGAAAGTTCACCGCCGCTGGCACCGCGATCTTCGGCGAGACGGAGTGGCCGTTCGTGGGCGCGATGGCGAGGCTGTCGTCGCTATTCGTGGAGGGAGAAGGCATGGTGAGGCTCGCTTTCGGTGGGTGTTCGTCGTCACGTGTCGTGGCGATGGCGAGGCGCCCGCTCCCCGCGGGCCGGGGGAACGCTTGCGGCTCGTTGGGGGTCCTGGCTTCGCGCGGCGGGCGAGGACGCGCACATGCGAGCGCGCGCCCCGGCGCGGGCCCGGCGGGCGGCGACGGTCACGCGCGACGAGCGGCGGCCCTCACTCGTGACGGGGAGTCGCGATCAGGCGCTGCGCGCGCGGGGGAGCGGGGCTCTCGATTACAAGTCGGCGTACTCCGCCGCGGCGCGGTCGGCCTCGGCGCCGAGCGCCGAGCGGAGCCTCTGCTCGGCGGCGGCGAGGTAGCGCTTCGCGGTGGCGAGGCTCACTTCCAGGGCCGCCGCCACCTCCTCGAGCGAGAGCTCCTCGCCGTGCCGCAGCTCGAAGGCCATTTGGTGGTCGACGGGCAGCTCGTGCAGCGCGCGGAGCAGACGCGTGCGGCCGTCGATGCGGGTGGAGAGAGACGGGCCCGTGTCGAGGGCGGTGTGGACCTGGCTGTCGAAGGGCGTGGAGCCGCCGCGGTGCTTCTCGTAGTGCTTCAGCACCTGGTAACGGGCGATACCCCAGAGGTACGCGCGCAGGCCGGCGGTGGCGCGTGCGCGCCCCTCTACGAAGGCGAGCATCGTCGCCTGCACGAGGTCGAGCACGTCCGCCTCCGGCACCTTCGTGTGGAAGAACCGCCGCAGCTTCGGCCATTCGTTCCGGATGAGCCCCTCGAGCTCCTTCTCGCGCGTCGTCGTCATCGCGTCCTCCGGCGGTCATGTCCGACGAGCGGGTCGAAACGGCTCACGGAATCGTCCCTGCGCCGTTGATTCTTGCGCGGGCCTCGCGTCCATCCGGGTAGGTCACGGTGAGCGTACCGTGCGGCCTTCCGTTGCGCAGAGCTTCGGTGGCCGCGGCGCCTTCGACGTCGAGCTTGAGGGAGAGCTTAGGCGCGTCGTGCAGCCCCTGGAGGACCAGCGCGCCGCCGTCGCCGAGGACGAAGCGAGGCGTGCCGGCGTCGGCGCAGCGCTTGGAGGGCTCGAGGGCATCGCGGAGCAGGGTGGCCTTCGGGGCGCAGCGGACGTGATGTGTCACCGTTAGCCAATAGCATCCCGGGAAGAGCCTCGGCCCACGCAGCGCCTGAACGTAGGCGCGCGAGGAGTGGGTCACGGCGCAGTCAGGCGTGGCGTCCGCGGGGGTGGACTCATCGGGAGCGGGGGCCGCCGACGGCGGCGCTCGGGTCGCGGAGGGCGTGTCACCGCCGCCGAGCACGGTGCTCCACACGCCCGGTGTCCCGCCTTCGGCGTCGGTCAGCACGTGAGTGGCCACGAGCGCCACGCACACCGCGGTGAGGAGGCCCATCGCGAAGACCCGGAGGGGCCAGGGCGAGGGGCCGAGCGGAGCGCTCGACAGCGCGTCGAGGAGCGCGCGCATGTCGGGGAAGCGGCGCTTGGGCTCCGCGGCGGTGGCGCGGCGAAGCGTGCTCCACAGCGCGCGCGACAGCCACGCGGGCCGGCGCCCCGCGGGGACCTCCGCCTCGCCCGTGAGCGCCTCCACGAGCGACAGCGCGAAGGCGTACTGGTCGGAGGCGCGGGTGGCGACGCCTCGACGAGCCTCCGGCGCCATGTACCGCTCCGTGCCCGCGGCCTGCCCGCGCGCCGCGTCGCTTGCGCCGAGCGCAGTTTGGGTGGGAGTCGGGATGGCGAGGCCGAAGTCGACGACCTGCGTGACGCCGTCGTCCCGGACGAGGACGTTGTCGGGCTTGAAGTCGCGGTGCACGAAGCGCTGCGCGTGCGCCGCGGCGAGGCCCGCGCCCGCCTGCAGATACACCTTCAGGATCTCCTCGACCGAGCGCTCCTCCGCGGCCAGCCACGCGCGGGCCGTGACGCCGCGGATCAGCGGCATCGACACCACCCAGAGGCGAAAGGGGCGACCGTCGAAGAGGGCGCTCACCACGTCGACGTCGTGCACGCGCACGACGTGGGGGTGGTCGAGGCGCGCGAGCGCGCGCGCCTCGGCGAGCATGCCCGTGCCCGCGCCGGTCGCCAGCGACAGCTTCAGCGCCACGGCGCGGTCGAGCCTCCGATCGAACGCGGCGACGACCAGGCCCGCCGCTCCGCGCCCGAGGAAGCGTTGCAGCTGGTAGCGCTCGTCGAGGATCGGGCGCGCGCTGCCGAGGAGCTCCGCGCGCAGCAGATCGGCCCCGAGCGCCGTCTCGAGCGTGGAGAGCGCGTCCATCGCGCCGACGATACCCCATTGGGCTCCGTGGCGGGCTCCCGGCCGACCTGGGCAACCGCGCAGGTGACCGAATAGGGCCGCGCCTCGTGGCACCGTCCGCGCCGTGAGTGCTCGCGCGCTGTTTGCCAGTCGTCCCGCAGGGCGGTCCGTCACGAAGAGGGCAGTCGGGGCGAGGGCTGTCCGTGGCCGAGGAGCGGGGCCTCCCTCTCCGGGTCCGTGGTACCTGTGGAGCATGGCCAAGCCCACCGCGTCGCCCGAGGTCCTCGTCGCCCAGGTGGAGGCCGCGCTCGTCGACCGCGCCGCGCTCCCACCAGCGGCGCTCCGCGCGTTGAAGCGGCACCTGCCCGCGCTGCGTGAGCGGCTCGAGGCGCTCGGCTTCGAGGTGACGAGCACCGTGCGGCGCCCGCTCGCCGCGCAGCTGCTCGCCGCGCTCGAGGGCGGGTCGCTGCCGGTGAAGGGCCTCGAGAGGCGCGTGGCGGGCGCGACGGCGAAGGAGGTCAAGGCCACGCTCGATGGGCTCGTGGGCTCGGGGCAGCTGTGCGAGGTCGTGCGGCCGAGCGGCCCGTGCGTGATGCTCGCGTCGGCGGCGCGAGGTCGCGTGCTCACGCACGACGAGCTCGCCGGCCTCCTCCGCGAGCTCACCGCCGCCCAGCGCCTCGTGAAGCGCGCCCTCGCGAAGAAGCGGGGGGCGCCAGGGCGCGCCGTGATCCTACCCGACGACCTGAGCCTCGCGCGGCTTCGCGGCCGCGGGGGCGAGGCCGCGCCGCGCCCGACCCCCGAGGCGCCCGCGGTCGAGTCGCGCGGGCCGGGGGACGCGTC